>JBMDXA010000076.1:0-11487 GCA_048594725.1 Candidatus Kapaibacteriota bacterium | reverse complement strand
GCGTGGTGGGGTCTGGACGGTCCGCTGGGAGGTGGTGGCTGGGGAGGATGGGGCGGCTGGGGAAGCGGGATGGGGCCCGGATCTGGCGGCTTGGGTGTTGACACCGACACCACAAAGAAGGGGCATATCTGGCCCGAAGAGCAGGATAGCCCATTCCAAAGCTGTTTCATTGAGACTATGATGGGTGGATACCATGGATGCCTATGTTATATACGATGGCAAGGCCACCAACCTGAGGTTGGTTCGTATGTAAGCGGATCTTGTGTGCCTGGAGCTGCGGGAGATCCAAGAGATACGAAAGCTGTATGTAGCTTTGTCGGTCTACCCTGCGGGGGATATTTCAAATAATGAAGCCCACGACAAAGCCCGGCTCTTTCCGGGCTTTGTCGTTGATTGAACGTCCCTACCACCGCACCCCGTCGAAAAACCGTTAAACCGTGGGGATATCTTCCTCTGCTGCCGGTTCTACCCCCGTTGCATCTGCCGGCAAACCGGACTGGTCTTTTTTTTTCTCTGCCCGCCGGTCCCGGTCACACCAACCTGGTGTTGGTAGTCATCAACTGAGACCATTTTTCCCCTCACCGTTCTTTGTTGCGCTGAAACGTGGCGCAACACGCATAGCGTCTCAATATCACCGTTTTTCGTATTCCAGGAATCCCAACATGAGTGTATCAGCGACATTATACCGAAGTTGGAAGCGCCTGCGGACCGGAGCCTGTGCGGCTCTGTTCGTCGCCGGGTGCGTCGGGTATCTGCTCAACAGTCCGGATGTTCATTCCTATTCCAATGGAAGCATGACCGGCCGTACCTCCACCACATCGGCCGGATGTGATTGCCACACCCCTTCATCGAGCTCCTCGACCACGCTTTCGATATCGGGGGGATCGCTGACGGTTGATCCCGGATCGACCAACAGCTATACCCTGACGGTAGCCAACAGCGCCCGTGCCGCCGCCGGAACAGACATCGGGGTGAAGACCTCCTCCACCGGCAATACGAGCGCCGGAACGCTGGCGCCGGCGGTGGGATCGGGGCTTCAGCTTACCGGAACGGAGCTGACCCACACCAGCCCGAAGACGATCAGCGCCGGGCAGGCATCGTTCTCGTTCACCTGGACGGCACCGGCCACTCCGGGCGTCTATTACATCCAGGCCGCCGGCAATGCCGTGAATCTCAACGGCGTCAACGACGGCTCTGACCAGTGGAACTGGCTGACGCCGGTGGCCGTGACGGTGGCGGGTATCAAGGTAACCGCTCCGGGCAGCTCGGCCACCTGGTGCGCCGGAACCACCCAGAACATCACCTGGACCTCCGTTGGGGTAACCAACGTGAAGATAGAGCTGTCGCCGGACGGGACCACCTACAGCACGCTGATCGCCAGCACACCGGCATCGGCGGGCTCGTGGGCATGGAGCATCCCGTCGGGCCAGGCCCCGGGCACGCAGTATCGCATCCGGATCTCCGATGCGGCAAATTCCGCCCGAACCGATGCCAGCCCTCCCGGTCTGGTCATCCAGGCCGCCCCCTCCATCACTACCGGACCAGCGGCCCAGACCGTCTGCGCCGGAGCGCCCATCAACCTGAGCGTGAGCGCAACCGGAACCTCGCTGGCGTACCAGTGGCGGAGGAACGGAGCGAACATCAGCGGCGCCACAAGCGCTACCTATAACATTCCGTCGGCTTCGGCGGGGGATGCCGGAACCTACGATGTGGTGGTTTCCAATGCCTGTACCACCGCCACCAGCTCCACCGCGGCGGTCGCCGTGAACGTGCCGCCGTCGATCTCGCTGCAACCGCAGTCGCGACTCGTCTGCGCCGCCCAGCCCGTGACCTTCACGGTTGGCGCCGCCGGCACCGGCCTGACCTATCAGTGGCGGAAGAACGGTGCGGTGCTCGCCGGCAAGACCGACGCCACGCTCACGATCGATGCGGCATCCACCGGCGATGTGGGCGAATATGATGTGGTGGTTTCCGGGGTCTGCACGCCGGCCGCTACCAGCACAAAGGCCACGCTGACGCTCGGCACCGCTCCGGAGATCACCGTGCAGCCGGTCGCCATCACGAAGTGCCAGGGAGAGGCCGCCGCCCTTTCGGTGACCGCTACCGGCGCCGAGCTTCTGTACCAGTGGCGCAAGAACGGCAACCCCATCGCCGGCGCTACCGAGGCCACGTACAGCATCCCCGCGCTTGCTGCGGCCGATGCCGGAAGCTACAGCGTTGTGGTGACCGGTCTCTGCTCCTCCACGGGCGTCACCAGCAGCGCGGTGGCCGTCACGGTGAACCCGCGCCCGGCCATCACCACTCCTCCGGCCTCCCAGACGGTGCTTCAGGGCTCCAGAGTGGTGTTCCGCGTAGCGGCAACCGGCGCGTCCAGCTACCAGTGGCAGAAGAACGGAACCAGCGTCAGCGGCGCCACCGCCGACTCCCTGGTGCTGACGGGCGTGCAGCAGAGCGATGCGGGTGAGTATACGGTCCGTGTGACCAACACCTGCGGCACCGAGGTAAGCACGGCCGCGCGTCTTACCATCAGCGCGGCCGGGGGGGGAGCGCTTCTGTCGCTCTCTTCCACGCAGATCGACCTGGGCGCCTCCCGTGTGGGTGTGGCAAAGGAGATGGTCCTGACCAGCTTCATCACCAACAGCGGCGACAGCCTGCTCCAGGTGACCGCCCTGAACATCGGCGGCGCGCATGCCGGCGAGTTCTCCATCATCGATGGCGGGGCGCCGTTCAGCCTGGCCCCCCAGGCCAGCCGCAGCATCACAATCCGTTTCGTTCCCGGCGCCGCCGGCGTACGGAACGCGACGCTGGAGGTGACCAGCAACGCCAAGAACAGCCAGAGCGCGACGATCACCGGCCGCGGAAGCCAGATCGCCGTCAGCAGCCCGACGCCGTCGGTGGATTTCGGGGCGGTGACGATCGGATCGTTGTCCGATTCCGTCCTCGCCATCTGCAACGATGGTGATGAGGCTCTGCAGATCAACATGATCCGGACCGAGGGGAATGCATTCCGCATCACCGATGGCTGGCCCAACAGCCCGGTGAACGTTCCGGCGCACACTTGCTTTGCGTTCTTCGTCGGCTTCAATCCGACATCGGCCGGAGAGATGACCGGCACGGTGAAAATCGAGATCGAGGGGGAGAGCGAGCCCTTTGTCATAGCGCTGCGCGGCACGGGGCAGCCCGTCTCCTCGGTGCCGATGGCCTCCGGCCGCGTTCTGGCATCGGTGCATGTTGCACCCAACCCCGCTTCCGACCACGCCCTCATCAGCATCGCTCCGGCGCGGGCCGCTCGTGTCGATGTCCAGGTGGTGGATATGGAGGGGAGGATCGTGCGGACGCTCGCAACCGGCGAGAGCATCGCCGGAAGCCATGCGTTCGTCTGGGACGGACGCAGCGACGGCGGCACGAAGTGCCCCGCCGGCACCTATCGCGTGGTGGTGCGCGGCGCCGGTGAGATCGTGACCGCTCCGGTGGTGATCGTGCGGTAATATCGCGCGCTCCATCGCCTCGATACTGAGAACGTGCGTCCGGGATAGTCCGGGCGCACGTTTTTTTATGGGGATGCTGTGCAAGGTCAGGGCGGTGGTGAGTAAGACCGTCCTGCGTGGCTACCGGGCCATGAACGGACCACCGAACAGTGAATCACTTCTGATCGGCATGAAAGTAGTAGCAGCGGAAGCGCGGCTCCCGGACAGAGAGAGGCTGCCGTTGGGAGCCGCGCATTCCGCGTGGCTGCCGGTTCGATGAACCGGTGCCGTTGCCTGAAGTGTTGCAGGAACGGGGGAGGAGGCCATGCCATGGCCCGGGATTATTCCGGATGCGCTGGGGTGGGGGGGAGAGCGAATATACGACGCGGGCGGATAAAAGAAGCGCCGCCGTTCCCCGAAAGGAGCGGCGGCGCCGTTATGCATGGGAGCGGCTGTCGGAAGAATATTCCGCCAGTGCATCATCCATTATCCGAGCCACGGACAACCGGCCACAGACCTGATGGCTTAAAATTCCGCGTAGCCAGGGACTCTCGGGAAGGGGATCACGTCGCGGATGTTCTTCATTCCGGTGATATACATTATCATCCGCTCCAGTCCCAGCCCGAACCCGGCGTGCGGGGTGGAGCCGTATTTACGGAGTTCCAGGTACCACCAGTACGCCTCCTCCGGCAGATTGTGCATACGGATCTTCTCCAGCAGCACATCGTAGCGCTCCTCGCGCTGGCTGCCGCCGATGATCTCGCCGATGCGGGGGGCGAGGATATCCATGGCGCGCACGGTCTTGCCATCCTCGTTGTCGCGCATGTAGAACGCCTTGATCGCCTTCGGGTAATCGGTGACGATCACCGGCTTCTTGAACAGCTGCTCGCTCAGGTAGCGCTCATGCTCGCTCTGCAGATCGTTCCCCCAGGCCACCGGGAACTCCCAGCTTTTGTTGGCTCCCTCCAGATGGCGCACGGCCTCGGTATAGGTCACCCGTTCGAACTCGGAGTTCGCCACATGCTCCAGCGTCTCCAGCACCGTGTTGTCGATGCGCTGGTTGAAGAACTCCAGATCGGGCCCGCAGGTATCCAGCACATGGCGGATGATATATTTCAGGAAGCGCTCGGCCAGATCCATATCATCGTTCAGATCGGCGAAGGCCATCTCCGGCTCGATCATCCAGAACTCCGCCAGATGCCGCGGCGTGTTGGAGTTCTCCGCACGGAAGGTGGGGCCGAAGGTATAGACGTTGCTGAAGGAGTGGGCGAAGATCTCCCCTTCGAGCTGGCCGCTGACGGTCAGGAATGCCGGCTTGCCGAAGAAATCCTGGCGGTAATCGATGGCGCCTTCCTGCGTGCGGGGGGTGTTCATCATGTCCAGCGTGGTGACGCCGAACATCGCGCCGGCTCCCTCGGCATCCGAGGCGGTAATCACCGGCGTGTGCACGTAGAGAAATCCCTGCTCCTGGAAGAATTTATGGATGGCGAAGCAGAGGGCATTGCGTACCCGGAACACCGCGCCGAACGTGTTGGAGCGGGTGCGCAGGTGAGCGATATCGCGCAGGAACTCCATGCTATGCCCCTTCTTCTGAAGCGGGTAGGTGCCCGGATCGGCCGGACCATAGACGGTCACCTCGCGTGCGCGCAGTTCCACGGCCTGCCCGGCCGCCGGCGAGTCCACCAGTTCCCCCACGAACGCCACGCAGGCGCCGGTGGTGACATCCTTCAGCAGCTCCTCCGGGATGCTTCCTTCCTCGATCACCACCTGGAGATCCTGAAAGGTGCTGCCGTCGTTGATCTGTACGAAATGAATTCCCTTGCTGCTGCGGCGGGTTTTCACCCAGCCCCGCGCGGTGATGCTCTGCCCGGCCGGCTGCTTGAAAATATCCCGGATATATTCGCCAGGTTTGATCATGCTGATGATATCCTTTCTGTCTGAGTGCTTAAGTGCTTAGAGCAGTTTTCAATTGAATTGATCGGTTCTGGCTCCCGTAGGGAGCACCCGTCTGTAGCTATGGTGTCAGTGTTTTCTTCGGAAGCTCCGGAGGAGCGACCCATTCCTCTGAGGAGCCTTACGTCATACTCAACTGAAACCCGCTCTAGTGTTTAAAGCGTAGTTAGTAGGAGGAAGCCGGGTCCGGGGAGAATACCGGGAACTGGTGGAGAGCAGGTACGTACGCGTACGTCTTGTGCTACTCTTCCGGGCTCCGTTGTCGCGGGGGGCTACTCCGCGATCTTTGCTGCTACCACCTCGTACGGAGTAGAACTCCGCGCGAACAGTTCCTGAATCTCTGAACTCTTCAGCGTAGGTGCTTAGCAGCTAATGGCAGGAGAACCGTACGCAATGCACAGAACTCCCTGCCGCACCATTGGTTTCCAGCTTCCCATTCTCCCGGCCCCTTGAACTCCGCGATTCTCTTCGCCGCGATTCCGGATTTTCCTTCTTCCCGATCCTACATCGGCAATCGTACATCGACGATCGTACATGGGCTCAATCGAAAATCCAAAATCGCAAATCGAAAATCCAAAATCCAAAATCATTCCTCCAGGTCGCCCTGCCACAGCCGCCGCATCTCCTCGCATGTTTCAAGAAGATGGTCCAGCGTTCCCTCGGCCTCGATACGTCCGCCGTTCAGCACGACGATATGATCGGCGCGTTGCAGCGCCACACGGCGATGCGTTGCCACCAGGCAGGTGGCGTCGCGGCCGCTGAAGAGCTGCTGCCAGAGAATACGCTCGGTCTCCACATCGAGCGCGCTGGAAAGATCGTCGAAGACGAGCAGTTCCGGATCGCGCACGAACATACGGGCCGCGGCGCTTCGCTGCACCTGCCCGCCGGAGAGCTTCACGCCGCGAGGGCCCACGGCGGTTTCCATGCCGTTCTCCAGCGTCGCCACATCCGGCTCCATCACCGCCAGGCGGATCGCATCGCGAAGATCTCCGTTCCGCTCCGGAACTCCCATCAGGATGTTGTCGCGAAGCGTATCGCTGAACAGCCTGGGCACCTGCGGGGTGTAGGCGGTTCTGGGAGGGGTGAAGAAGATCGCCGGATCGCCCACGGTCTCGCCGTTCCAGAGGATCGTTCCCCGGTCGTGCGGCAGCAGGCCGAGCAGCGTGCGCAGCAGCGTGGTCTTGCCGGAACCGATACGGCCCGTGATGACCGTGAACGAGCCCCGTTGCACCCGCAGATTCACCCCGCTGATCCCTCGCCCGGTGCTGGGGTGGGTATAGGAGAGATCCCTGGTCTCCAGCGCCGCCAGATGGTGTCGGGGTTCCTTCTTCCGTTCCGCGACATCCGGCAGGGTGCCATCCACATGGATGGGGTTGTGCCGTACCAGCCAGTCCGGTTCGCTCCCTTTCAGAAGCGTCCCGATACGCTCTATCGACACGCCGGTCCGCCGGTGCTGTGCCAGAAGATCTCCCAGGAAGAACATGCTGATGGTCATCCGCTGGAGATAGGTAACGAACAGGGCGAAATCGCCGATCGAGAACTCCCCGCGCGACATCGATGTTGCCACCATCAGCAGGATGATGCCGGTGCCGATATTGACCATGTTGGCGTTCAGCGAGCGAAGCAGCTCCGTCAGGAGGGTATCCTTCAGTGCCACGCCCCGGCGGCGCTCGTTCAGATCGGCGAAATGTTCCATCACGTTCGATTCGGCCGAGGCAACCTTCAGCGCCTGCACCGAGCCGAATATCTCTCCGATGAACGACGTCACCTTGCCGGTGGCCTCGCGGGTGGCCTTCCGGTATTTCCGGATGCGTCCCCCCATGCGATGTGCCAGCACCCCGATGCCCATCAGCGGCAGAAGCACCACGAAGGTGATCATCGGGTCGATAGTGAACATGATGACGAACGCCACCGGAACGAAGAGCGCGAAGCCGGTGAAATCGGTCCACCCCTCGATATACTCCACGATCTCCTCCACATCGTCGCGGAAGCGGCTCACCGCCTCGCCGGGGGAATCAGGGAGCGTGCGGGTGCCCGGCCCGTTCACAAGCCAGTCCAGCATGTTCCGCCGCAGAAGCGCCCCCACGCTCAGGTACAGGGTGCTCCATGCCCAGACCCCGCCGAACATGATCGATACGCGCGCCATTGCCACTCCGGCCAGCAGCGCAACCAGGGTCCAGATATTCAGTCCGATGCCGGACTCTCCGGCCAGTGTATTGAAAAGCTCCCGCGTTATCAGGCCGGCGATGATCGGCAGGGAGTGGTGCGTTCCCCAGGCCAGGCAGTTCACTACGAAGAGCCCCGGACGGTAGCGCACAAGCTGTATGATATAGCGCAATGTAGGCATAGGAAATCTCATCTGGTTCATATCTCGGAATTGATTGGGAGGGAGCCCCCGGCATGCCGGGAGTCCCTCAGGCCACCTCCTGGTGCAGTCCGGCCCGGAGAAGCGCATGGAACCGCGATGCGGGATCGGCCGCCAGATGGCCGCGCGTCCCGTGCTCGCGAATGCGCCCTTCTTCCAGGATCATGATCTCGTCCGCACGATCGACCGTCGAGAGCCGGTGGGCGATGATGATCGCCGTGCGGTCCTGCAGCAGCTTCTCCATGGCGCGCTCCAGCAGGCGCTCGGTTGCAAGATCCATCCGCGAGGAGGGCTCGTCCAGAATCACGATGCCGGGGTCCTGAAGGAACACCCTGACGAACGCCAGGAGCTGTGCCTCGCCGGCGGAGAGGCCGCCGCCACCGGCGGTAAGCTCGGTATCCAGACCGTTCGGGAGCGACCGGTACCAATCCTCCAGTCCAAGTTCCTCCACCACGTCTATGATCCTGCGGTCGGAGATGCTCCGGTCGAAGAAGGTGAGGTTGTCGCGCACGGTGGCGTGGAACAGCTGCACCTCCTGCGTCACCATCGCCACGCGCCCGCGGATCTGGCTCATGCGCGCATCGCGCAGATCCACCCCTCCGATGCGGACCGCGCCGGAGGTGACATCGTAGAGCCGGAAGAGGAGGCGGGTGAGCGTGGTCTTGCCGCTGCCGGTACGCCCCAGCAGGCCGAGAACCCGTCCCGGCTTCAGCTCGAACGAGAGCGATTGCAGAATGGTGGCATCGCCGTAGGCAAACGTGGCATCATCGAAATGGATGCCGAGCGGGCCTTGTGGCAACGGAGCGCCGGGGCCATCCTGCATGACGCGCCGGATGCCGAACAGTTCCCCCACGCGTCCGATGCTGGCGGTGGCCTTCTGGAAATCCTGAAGCTGCTGGGTGAGCTGCTCCACGATATTCCACATCAGCTGCGTATAGCTATACACCAGGTAGACCGTGCCGAGCGTGACCGCGCCGGCGCCGAACAGGCTGATACCCACCCCCAGCGCCAGCACGTCGCCGGCGGTGAAGAGCGCCACCACGATCACCCACAGAAGCGCGCGCATCATCCAGGCGCGGCGTCCCTTGGTGAAGTTCTGCTGGATCACCTGATGGAACCGGCGCATCACATAGTGCCCGCCGCCGTTGGCCCTGATATCGTCGATACCGGCCAGGCGCTCCTCCACGAACCCGTAGAGATCAGCGCTGGCCTGGCGCTCCTCGGCGGTGGCCTCCACGGCGATTCCCCGTCCCTTGTTCAGCGCCACAAGCGCCACCATCGCATACAGGGTAAGGGAGGTGCCCACTATCCAGTTCTCTCTGAACAGAAGCGCCAGCACGCCTACCACCAGCAGCGCGCTGCCGAGGATGCGGATCACGAACTGCGAAAAGAAATTGGAGAGCGCCGTGATATCGCCGTCGATCCGTTCTATCAGTTCTCCCGGCGTGCGCTCGTTATGGAACGACATATCCAGATCCAGGCAGTGCCGGGCCAGATCCGATCGCATCCGGTTGGTTGCGTTCCATCCCACATCGGCCCCCACATACGTGGCATAGGCGGAGATAAGCTGGTTGGAGATACCCACTCCCAGAAAAAGGAGCGCGGCATAAAACAGATTTCCGGCGGCATCTCCGGCGCGCGCGGTATCGATGAAATAGCGGATGAGCTGCGGATTGATGAGTTGCAGCGCGATGCTCGCCAGCAGCAGAGCCGCAAGGAGCAGGGCGCGTTGCCGCTGTGGTTTCAGATATACCACAAGCAGATCCCAATATCGTTTCAATGGGATATTCATGAGAACTCCTTCGGGCCTGCCGGTAGAGAGACCCGATCTTGCCATGCACGGGAAAAAAACGTGTATCGTGCCCCGTACTTACGGGGGTGTGGAATATTTCGTATCCGGACCGTTTCCCCTGCCTGAAAAACAGAAGGCCACGAGTCCGGCTGGAACCCGTGGCCTTTCGGGAAGTTCGTTGGAACATCCCTGAAATAAAGCGGCCGCAGGTTCTGGAGAGCTACCTGCGGCCGGCTGTTTATGCAATGTTTCTAAACAGTGTGGGAGCAGGGATGCTGGTTGCGATCACCATCGAATCCGGATGCCGGATAGCCGTTCAGCGGCATATCGGCCGGCGGATTAACGAGGGTAACTCGGTTGTTGATAATGTTCATCAGCATGATGACTGCTCCTGTCTAAAGATTGCCGAAATTTTCGGGGAGGCGAAATAACAAACTTACTGTTGAATTACCAAGGAATTTTTTCAGGGATTTTTTTATCCGGCTCTCCGCAGTTCATAGGCGCTCATCGCCGGAACGCGGATGCCCATAGCGGAAATGCGCAAGGCAGCCCCGCCCCTGCCGGGCCGTACGCGCCCGCCGCTGCTACGGCGGATGGATCATCCGGCCGGTTCATCATCGTACACGGCTTTCCCGCAGCAACCCGCTCCGATGCCATCTTCCCATTCCATTGGAAGGGGAGGGAGTGCTACGACGTGCCATCACATCGCCTGTAACAGCATATCGGTACAGCATCCCGAAGAGTATTTCAGCTGAGCCCAGCGGATGCCTGCCGGGAGAACTCCTCGGCGCGCGTTGTGCCGTACAGGGCCGGGGTAGCGCGGCCCCGGCGTGCATCTGCGATACCGATCCGGAACGCGCGATCGTATCATCTCACACGCCGGAAGTTTCCGACCGTTACTTTCCGGGCTGTGACATCATCTACTCTATAGGGTCTTTAGGAACATGAGATGGGGAGTAGGTGAACGATGGTTGATATCGGAAATCGGAGCATGCGGCGGGAATGCCGGGAGCGGAAAGAATTTGCAGGATCGTGCAATCGGCATTCAACGCCCGGTCCGGTCCTCTGTCGTAAGGGCAACTTCGGAATCGGCGGCAGGGATGAGATGATACGAATGGGGATTACCGAATGGTAACTGGTATGGTTGGCGGATTGTAGGGAATTTGGTGTAACAAAAGCGGGGTTGCCGAGTTCTTTGTACATGAGAACGATACGAATATTACCGGCGGATATGGGAAAACAGTGATAATGATAACGATGATGGACGGGTAATGTCAGGTTCGGCAGGCTTCGGGAGTCTTGTGGAAAACAGGATGAAAAGAACTACGAAACATTTCAGAGCGATAGGAGGGACATCATGAAAAGGGAATTTGTAACCTGGTTGGTAAGCGCCGTTCTGGCGTGGCTCGGTATAGCGCTCTGGCAGCTTTAAGGCCTGCGCCGTACACTGAATAAAATTGTTGAAGCGGGATATCGACCGACGATGTAAACGCACTGCCTGATGTTCATGGAATACGATAATTGCGGGGGCCCCCGTATCGTATCTCCCGAGAAAAAAGAATCTGCAACAAATCATACCGCGTGATCTCTCACGCAGACGGCAGCCGCCGGGTTCACTCCGGCCGGAATTACCGTTATCACCCATCACCTGAACATGCTCACCCCTGTAGACTGCACGCGTGCGCCATTGGCACGGGTTGGGGCAATGTTGGATTTACGATCGACGATTTTCGATTGAAGAAGAACATTCGTGATCGTTGTCCTTGCATTGCGATGTAACGAACCGTTATTACCATCAATGCGCTGGGCACCTGTGTACAGCCATGCCTATGGTCTCCGGAGGATGCAGATATGATACGCCTCCTGTCCTCCCTTGCATCCGGAAGTCCCATCGCAACGGCGTATACGTT
>JBMDXA010000075.1:0-46936 GCA_048594725.1 Candidatus Kapaibacteriota bacterium | reverse complement strand
TGTGGGCGGATCGGCCGACATCCCCGGGCTTGCCGGCCAGCAGGTGCTCGATGCGTGCGTACTGCGTATCGGTCAGTTCATAGCGTCTCATGACCCTATGATAGCAGTATCAGACCGTATTTGTCAACACGCTCTAGGGCTTGATTTGTTCTTAGAAGCTGTTTGAAAAGTCATGCAGCCCTTGTCGATCGGGCCATCAGGCGAATCATGGCCAGATAAATCATCGATTCACTGTGCGTTGTCAATACTTCGTAGTCTCGCGCCAGCCGCCGACACTGCGACAGCCATGCAAACGTGCGCTCGACAACCCAGCGATGCGGCAGCACCGTAAAGCCTTTCTGCCCTTCTGGGCGGAGCACTGGCTCCAGGCGATACGCTGTGTTCTGCTCGACCCACTGCTGGATGCTCTTGCGATAGGAGCCATCCACCCACAGCAGGCGCAGTTTCGATGCTTCTGCTCCGAGCCCGCTTAACAGTGTGATACCACCGGCGGTATCGGATACCGATGCGGCTGTAACAACCACGCCCAGCAGCAGCCCGAGCGTATCAACGGCTGTGTGACGCTTGCGACCGGCGACGTTCTTGCCAGCGTCATAACCACGAACCCCAGGAATGTGGGTTGTTTTGACCGACTGGCTGTCGAGTGCTCCAGCAGTCGGCCTGCGGTTGCGTCCAAGGCGTTGACGCAGACGCTGGGCCAGCGCAGACGCTGGGCCAGCCGATGGTGGACTGCCCGCCAGGTACCGTCACGGCTCCACTGGCGGAAGTAGCTGTAGACGGTCTGCCAGCGAGGATACTCGCTCGGCAGGGCTCGCCAGTGACAGCCATTGACAATCAGATAGCCGAGCCCATCAAGCACACGGCGCATCGAGACCACGCGGGGGCGGCCGCCTGGTTTGGCCGGTGGAATCAAATCACGGATATTGTTCCACTGGCGGTCAGTCATATCGGAGGGATAGCGTTTGTTGCTCACACTTCAACGACGTTCCTTGGTGGCTGGCCGCTTACTTTTCAAACAGCTTCTTAGAGCGGATTTCAATTGAGTTACGCCTTTTCAGGCCAGGAAGAATGGGCCGCTCCTACGGAGCTTCCGGAGTGGGGAGAAGGGAGCGTCCATGCTACAGATGGGCAACACCTATAGGTGTTGGCTCCGGGGGCCACAACAGAGTACCCATACTGAAATCCGCTCTGGTGCGTGGAGCGCTGCCTCCGGCTGCTGTAGTTCCTGGAACGGATTTCGATTTCATCTCCGAAGGAGAATCCGTTCCAGGGCGGGAACGAAGCCGCAGCACCATCGGAGGCGACCAGCAACGTCATGCCATTCCCGCCAATCGAAAATCTAACATCGTCAATCGAAAATCTTCACGACTCACCACTAACGGCGGACTTTCCTCCACAATCGAAAATCTGAAATCGTCAATCGAAAATCCCCCTACCTGCTTCCCCCCGCAACCTGCCCCGACACATTGTAGATCCTGTAATTCTTCAGCGACTCGTCGCTCTCGAAGCCGGTTCCCTCGATCGTGCGCTGGCGGACATTGTCCACCACGCGAACACCTGCATCGGAGTGGAGGATGCGGCGATCATTGTCCCAGAAGAGCCGCTCGGTATCGACCGTATTCTGGTTGCTCTGGCTCTCCACATGCACCGAACCATACGCCACCATATCGCGGGTACGATCATCCACACGGGCGCTATCGGCAACCAGGGTGGCGGAGATGGAGCCATCGCGGCCGAAGAACTCCACATAGACGCCGCTGTCCAGCAGGGTTTCCATGCGGGAGATATAGCGGCGGGCGTGCCCCACCTGAAGCCGGGCACGGGTATAGCTGGAATCGGTGAAGAGGATCGTGGTCTTCCACGACTCATCGTCCGGTGCGTTCTCGGGGATATCCACGGTGTTCACGGGCTTCTCCGTCTCGCGGGTGCATCCGGAAACGATGCCGAGAAGCGCCACCAACAGAACAGGCAGAACGGAAGCCGGGCGGTATCTCATGACTTCAGCCCCGCTTCTATCAGGTCATGCAGGTGCACCACCCCCAGCAGCGCTCCACGCCGGTCCACCACCGGAAGATGGGTGCGCTTGTGCTCCTCCAGCATCACCAGCGCGGCGGAGCCGAGCATCTCGGGGGAGGCGGTCATGGGGGCGGGGGTCATCATCTCCCCGGCGCGCATCGCATAGATATCGGCCTTGCGTTCCAGCAGGCGGCGAAGATCGCCATCGGTGATGATGCCGAGCAGTTTGTTCCGCCGGGTGACCATGGTGGCGCCCAGGCGCTTGCGGCTGATCTCCATCACAACCCCCTCGAACGGGGCATTCTCCGGCACCGCCGGGATGGCATCCTCCCGCTTCATGATATCCTCCAGCCGGAGCAGCAGCCGGCGGCCGATGGTCCCTCCGGGATGGGTGGCGGCAAAACCCTCGCGGGTGAACCCCTTCTCCTCGTAGAGGGTCACCGCCAGCGCATCCCCCAGCCCGAGCATGGCGGTGGTGGATGCGGTGGGAGCCAGATCGAACGGGCATGCCTCCCGGTCCACGGAGCAGTCCAGCACCACGGTGGCACCGCGCGCCAGGGAGCTGGCGGCATTGCCGGTGATGGCAATGATCTTTACGCCGAGCTTCCGGAGAGCCGGAAGCAGTTGCGCAAGCTCCGGGGTATCGCCGCTCTTGGAGAGGATCACGATCACATCCTCCGGCTGTGCCATGCCCAGATCGCCATGGAGCGCATCGTTGGGATGCATGTAATACGCGGGGGTGCCGGTGCTGTTCAGCGTGGCGGTGATCTTCTGTGCGATGATCCCTGACTTCCCCACACCGGTCAGCAGCACCTTTCCCTTGCAGCGCCGGAGCAATCCCACGGCCCGTTCGAACCGGGCATCGAGCAGCGAGGCCACACGCTCCAGCGCGGCCCGTTCTATCGCGAGCACCTCGCGCCCGCGTTCCACCAGACGTTCAGCAGTTACCGGCATTCAGTTGGTTCCTCTTCCTCGAAGTGCATTTGCTATCCTCCGCCAGAGCGGCAGCACCGCGGGCCCCTCCCCGGCAGGCTCGCCGATCCTGGCGGGATCGACCTTTGGAAACCCGCTATTGTAGCGCACGAACGCCCCGCGCAGTTCCCCGTCGGTGAGATCCTCCAGCTCGGAGAAGAGCCGCTTGTGATCGAGCGCCCGTTCCGGATCACGGATTCCCTTCAGGAGCATCAGCTCGTTATAGTAGTTGGTGACCGGCACCAGCGTATTGGTTAGATCCTCCGCATCGTGCAGCCAGAGCACCCGTTTCACCGGGGAGATCACCAACAGCAGCGCACGGCGGGGATTGAGCGGAATCTCCCGCACAACCGCGCCGGTGGCCGGACAGGGCCCCCCCGGCAACCACCGGGAATAGGTCCAGGCGGAGCGCTCCCGGAAATTCTCCGGCACCCCTCCGATGTTCTGCGTGGCGATCTGGAACTCCACCAGCCCCTCCTCATCGGGATAATGCACGGCCAGGGTTATCACGAACCCCTTGCCATCCGGGGCGGTGGCGTTGATCTCCCCGTAGGCTGCCACCGGGCGCATGCCCGCCTCCGGATCGATACGGCGTCCCCTGGCTCCCAGGATCAGATCGCCGGCCCCCCAACGTCCCTCCCCCAGCACCGGCAGGCTCCGGAGCTGCTCGCGCAGGGGGCGATAGCCGGGCCGATCCTCCGGGAGGAGGAAATCGAGCCAGGCACGCTCCTGGCCGCTCATCAGCCGGGGAAACGATCCGTCAGGGTTCATTGTTCTTGCAGGGTTTTGAAAAATCTGTTCGCCAGCACGCACTGCCGCACGAACTCCCCGGCCGCCGAGAGGGGAAGCTGGCTGGCGGCATCGGAAAGGGCGCGGGAGGGATCGGGATGGGTTTCGAAGAAGACGCCATTGACCCCCACGGCCACCGCCGCCCGGGCCAGCGGCAGGATGAACTCCGGCTGCCCGCCGGACACCCCTGCCACGCTCGGCAGCTGCACCGAGTGGGTGGCATCGTACACCACCGGCACCCCGGCCTCTCTCATCACCACCAGCCCGCGCATATCCACCACCAGATTGTGATACCCGAAACTGGTTCCCCGCTCGCAGAGCATCACGTTCTCTCCGCCGGCATCGCGCACCTTCGCCACGGCATGGGTCATATCCTCCGGCGCCGCGAACTGCCCCTTCTTGATATTGACCGCCCGCCCGGTGCGCGCGGCGGCCTGGAGCAGCTCGGTCTGCCGGCAGAGAAACGCCGGGATCTGGAGCACATCCACGTAGCGCGCGGCAAGCTCCGCATCGTCGGTCGAATGGATATCGGTGACCGTCGGCAGGGAATATTCCCGCCCGGCCGCGGCCAGGATCTCCAGGGCGCGCTCCTCACCGATCGTCATAAAGGAGTTCCCCCCGGTACGGTTGGCCTTCTTGAAGGAGCCTTTCAGCACCAGCGGCACGGAATATTCCGAGGCGATTTCGGCCAGCCGCCGCGCGGTGGCGAACATCATCTCCTCCCCCTCCACCACACAGGGCCCGGCGAAGAAGAAGAAACTGGAAGCGGGATCGAATGTAGCTATCTGCATGGCAGCAAGGATACGATCCCTGCGACCGCATATGCAAGAAAGGGAACGTACAGGGGGGAGTTCTTGGAGCTTGGTCAGTAGTTCTTGGTGCTTAGAGCTTAGTTCTTAGTCAGTAGTTCTTGGTGCTTAGTTCTTAGATCTTAGTTTTTAGTCCGCCGCCTGCGGGGGCTGTGGATAGTAGCAGGGAGAAGGTCAGTAGTCCGTACGCGGGCTATTGCCCGCTGCCAGTAGTCCGTCGTCGTTGTGCCTGAAACGAGGCAGTTTCGGATGGGGCATTCGGATGGTGTAGTGCAATAACGGCCACGGACAACTGACTATTGACCACGGACCTCTCCCCCAATCGAAAATCGCAAATCCAAAATCGAAAATCACGAATCCTACATACACGAACTCCCCGGCAGCATGGAGCCACCGGGGAGTATCGTGATATCGGTAGGAAGGACCGGCAGGGCCGGATTATCGTCCGCGCTCGCCGCCAGCCGGGATGAGCGGATCGGTGCCGCGCGATACCTCTTCGCCGTCGCTGATACCGTCTTCGTCGGTATCGCCACGGAGAGGATCGGTGCGGTTGCCCGCGGTCAGAAGCTCCTGGCCGTCGCTCAGGCCGTCGCCGTCGGAGTCCGCGTTCCTGGGATCGGTCTTGTAGGTATAGACCTCGAGCCCATCCGGGATGCCATCGCCGTCGCTATCGGGATTGAACGGATCGGTACCGGAGCCATCCACCTCGAAGCCATCGGGGATGCCGTCCCCGTCGCTGTCCGGCAGGGGCGTATAGATATCCTCTCCCTTCTCGAAGAGCGAGGAGCCCGGACGGAACGGCGGGGCATAGCGCACGCCGAGGAAGAGTCCGGGACGGTTCGGCCCGCGCGAGCCGCGATACAGCAGATGCTCCAGATACTTCACGCCGATCTCGATATCGAAATCGCGGATGCTCCGGACGATCACGCCGGCATTGATATCCTCGCCTGCCACCTCCACCTGGGCGATATAATCGCCGTAGCGGTAGCGGAGCATCAGCATCGGGTTCAGGCCGAGCTGGTACAGGCGGGTGGAATCCTCAAGCTCGGTGCGAGCGTAGAAGACGTTCAGGAACTTGGAGATGGGACCGGAACCGGAATACTGGCCGGTGCCGACTCCGACGGTTGCGCTGAATCCCTCGCGGGAGACGTAGCGAACCGGCACCGGCGAGGGGATCTCGGCCGGCGGAAGGAAGCCGCGCACATAGGTGTTGGTATCCAGCGGCGCGCTCCGATAATTATTGGTGTCCACCAGCCCACGCCCGGCATAATTGGTATCCAGACGGCTCTGCATCACCGCCACCCGCTCCAGATCGTTCGGATCGAGATCCGGGTAGGCGCGCTGCATCACATCCTGCATGGAGGTGGAATCCAGGCCGCTGCCGAACCAGTATCCGATCTGGAGGCTGAAGGAGTTCTTCGGGCTGAAGATGCTGTTGTCCGGCTGCAGGGTCTTGCCGGGGCTGAAATCGTTGTCCTGCGCGAAGATCCCCTCCCAGCTTACCGAGGCGCTCCAGCGGGAACTGTCGCCGCCGAACCCTCCCTTGATGGCCGGGTTCCAGTACAGGAACGGCGAGAGGGTGCTGAACCCGGTGATATGAACGCCGGCGCGAAGCTGCCAGTAGTCCACCGAGATATAACCGTCGGCATCGACCAGGGTATCGTAGGGGATGTTGATACGGGCGGTTGCGGGGTCCAGTTCGCTATTGACCGGTCCGAAGAGGGAGCCCCCCACCATCACGCGCCAGTCGGAGAGGCCTTCGAAGATGTGGCGCATCTCGAACACCTGCGCATCGGCGGCCGAGGGGGCGCCAAGCAGCAGGAGCAGAAGTGGTAGAAGGAAGTACGGTCGGAAGAATCGAGCAGGCTGTCCAGATACATTCATACGGAATTCCTTGCGAGTCGGTAAATCGAGCGATAAGGTCAGGTAGCCGGGCCCCGGCTATTCGGAGACGATGCACCGCGGAAGGGGTGGGGACGGTGCGCGGAGAGAGGGGGGGCGCTGCGTCCGAGGGTGTAGTCGAACAACAGAAAAGAGATAACGCCTCCGGCCGACGATGTGTCCAGGCATCGTCGGATATGCGTCACCTCAAAGACCGGGCCTTTTTGTATGGTATGGCAGGCCGGTTGCCAGACGAATGGATCAGTGCACGGTATCGTGCGAATTCAGCATCAGACGGCTGCCGCCGAAGCTGATATCCCCGGACTCGGCAAGCAGGGAGCTGACCAGCTCCTTCACCTCGGCCACGCCGAGCGCCTGATAGCCGGAGATCTGCGCGCGATTGATGATCATCTCGAACTCGACTTCGTCGATAAGCCCGATCTGCATCATCAGCAACAGGTATCCATAGGCCTCGGTCCGAAAGAGAATCCTCTCCGAATCATGAAGAATGCGGAACGACCTGTTCGATTTTGCGGGATCGACCTCACCGCCGAGCACCGCGCGATCGGCAATCCAACTGAACGCCGTTCCGATTTCGGCGTCGGTATATCCGTTGGAAGCAAGGCCTTTCACATCGATGGACTCGATCGGCGTATCCTTTCTGATCTGGTTGATGAGGTATAGAATTATCTCGATAATCCTCTCATTCATTAGGCATTACTCGTAATATGAGCCTGAAAACGGCTCGAAAATGAGAACCGCAACCGCCACTCCCCTATCGCCCACCCCCTGCGACAAGCCGGCCCGGCAGCCACGATATGCCGCCCCTGAAATCCGGACCGGCCGGAGATCTGGTTCAGCGGGGACGAAAATAGGGCGAAGAAGTACGGGAGTCAACGTTCGCGAGAATCCTTACAAAGAAACTTCCGCCGCCAGATACCGGTCCTCAAGCCTTCGCATCGCCTCGCGATCGGCATCGGTGGCGTCATTATAGCCTGCAAGATGGAGCGCGCCGTGGATCGCCAGGCGCTTTATCTCTTCATAAAGGCCCACCCCGTACTCGGCGGCCTGCTCGCGGGCGCGGTCCAGACTGATGTAGATCTCCCCCTCCAGCGGCTTCTGTTCCAGCGTGAAGGTGATGACATCGGTATAATAATCGTGATGCAGATGAGCCCGGTTCATCTCCAGCAGCTCCTCATCGCTTACCAGCACCACATTGACCTCGGCGGCCGTGATATTCTCCCCGGCAAGGGCCCGGGCCACACCATCGGCGATCTCCGAGCGGCGGAGCCTGGTACGCGGATGCGCATTGATGACTTCGATCTGATAGCTCATGGGAGGGTATGACGTACGAACGAGGAAAAGAAGTGTCCGGAGCGGGGGACCCGGCAATGGATGGAACGCAACGGGAGGGGAAACCAGCCGCGAGAGGGGCTGCGGAGGAACGATACGGGCGGAGGATCGGGGAAGGGGCGAACCGGCGGTTTCCGGCCGGAATCGCCCGGGGATGCCATCTCAGGCGGAGACGTTTTCGGCGAGGCCGAGCTGCATGGCCGCCAGCAGCAGGGAGGGCTCCAGCGAGGCGAAATCGGCCGTAAGAGTAGTGCGGTGCACATTGGCGAAGAGGGAGCAATTCCCCCCGGCACCAACCACCAGCCCGGAGATCCGATCCCCCTCCTCCGCCACGAAAATCACCTCGTCCGGCTCCACCGGCACATAGCGAACCACGTTGTGCAGCTCGAAATAACCGTGAACCGTCTGTGCCGAGAGGATCACCGTCTCATCCTCCAGTACCGTCATGGTCATCACGATCGACGGGGTTGCCCCCCCCGCACCGATGAAACAAACGGTCTCGGCACCGTTCCGCTCCTGGCGCGCGTTAAGAATCTTTGCGATGCCGTCGATGGATTCGCTGGTGAGCTTCACTGCTGCGAGAATGATCGTTGAACGTGAATGTCCCCTCCGGCTATCGGCAGGGGACTACGGATAAGCACGGAGAAATATAGCGCGAATGCTCCGGCTACACAACCGGGGAAGGTGGTAGATAGCGTACGATAGCCGTACGCGGGGTTCGGCCGCCCGTGGCGAGCAGCGGAAGTGGCGTACGGTTACCGGCAGGACCGGATAGCTGAAGGGGGAAGCGATCCGGTTGGTACCGATCACTTCCCCCTGCCATCACGTCTTTTATTTCCCCCCCGTTCTGCCAGCCCTCCCGGCTCCCTCTTCACACGCCCTCTTCTCCCCTATCCGCCATCTCATTTATCCTGTCACTCTCTGACGACGGTCTCGGTACGGCTGCCACGGTTGGTAAGGGCAACGATAATGATAAGGAAGACGGCGATGCCGATCGCCCAGATCCACCAGTTGCCATACCATGCGGCGCCGCCCCCGGAGCCATTGAGATCGATATCCACATCCACCTTTCGTGTCTGCTCCTGTGCATACAGGACGCTGTTGAGCACAAACGCCTGCAACGCAAGAACCATCGCGATCATGGGGCGAACAAACGAACGATTCGATACGATAGCCATGACTGCACCCTCATCTTAAATAGTTAACTCGTTCATTGCAGGGCCCCTCCCTGCTTCACTTCAGAGCCCGCCCGCAGTTGGAATAGCGGGCTCTTGCTTCTTATCTAAGAGAAAGACAACAACCATGCCGCTGTGTGGTGCCCGTTTCAGGAGAGGTCGTACAGCTCCGGCCGCCGGTCGGCGAAGAGATCGTTCAGCGGGTTGAACGATTTGCGGCGGGTGGCCTCGGGATCGGCCACGGCGGAGATCACCCGGTCCTCATCGGGGCCGGCAACTGCAATGGTCGCGCCGTTCATCGCTATGATCCGGCTCTCGCCGCTGAAGCGCAGGGTCTCGGCATCACGGGTCTCAATGCCGTGGCGGTTGGCGGTAACCGCGATCACCTTGTTTTCGATGGCGCGCACCGCCATCACCGGCCCCCAGAGCGATGCGGCGGCCACCAGATTGGATGGATGGGCTATCACATCGGCGCCGCGCAGGGCAAGCGTACGAGCGGCCTCCGGAAAGCGCCAGTCGTAGCAGATCATGGTTCCGATACGGCACCCGTTCCACTCCACCACCGAGAAACCGCTGTCTCCCGGCTGGAACACCTGGTGCTCCTTATAGAAGAGGTGGGTTTTCCGGTAGACCGAATAGCTGCCATCCGGGAGAGCCACCAGCGCGGAATTATAGAGACGGCCGGCGCGGTCGCGTTCGGCGAATCCGGCCACCACCACACCGTCGGCTCCGGCTGCCAGCGACCGGACCCAGGAGCAGAACGCCCCCTCTTCCGGATCTTCGGCCAGCGGGAGCAGCTCATCGCGACCGGTATAGAAATAGCCCGTGGAGGCGAGCTCCGGAAGCACCAGCAGATCGAACGAGAGCCCATCGGCGAGCTCTTTCATCCGCTGAATATTCCGTTCAACATCCCCCCGCACCGGGGAGAACTGCAAGGCTGATATCTGCATGATGATTGGGAAGAAAGCCGGGGAATCCAGTAGCCGGGAAGATGAACGCGTACGCTACACCAGGGAACGTTCTCCCAGGCACCTATTATGCACGCACCACCATCTCCCGTGAACCCCTGACTGCTTACTGCTGACGTTACTGATGAGTCATTTACGATTACGATTACGATATCTTCCGCGATGATATATTCACTGATATATTCATTCGCGAAGATTTCATCCCCAACGTACGAATTCCCTCGAAGCCGCCCGGCCCCCTTCCATCACGATTCGCGCAGATTCGCGGATGGATGACAAAAATTTCATCCCTTTGCGTACACTCCCCTCCTTGCCGGGAGCGTCCTCCTGTACCTACACACCTGATCTCTCAGGAAAGCATCTCAATCCAGCACGTACCAAGCGCGGTCTGCGGGTAGTTCCATCCTCCCCGATGGTACCCCTTTGCCCTAACCAAACCCCTACGTAATGAAGCGATATCTGAGCAGCTCACTTTTCATCCTGACAGCAGCAACTCTCGTCGGACTTCTGATTCATACCACCAATAAATCATCCGTCGCACACGCAAATATCGAGATCGACCGCCCGGTCCCCCCCATGACGAAACTCGCCGATTCGCTGCGGCAGGTATCGCTCGCGCTCGATGAGCAGATCATGGAGCTGCATGCTATCGACAGCACGCTCGGCACCCATATGCACCTCGGCGTGGAGAGCACCGATCTGGTGGCGTTCCGCCCAACGCTGGGGCTGCCTCCGGACAACTACTTCGGGTCGGTAGTTCCGGATGCCTCCCGCATGAGCGAGCGGATCGGCCGCCAGGAGATCTTCATCGATTCGATCAACAGCCATCTGGCGGAGCGCCGCAGGATGATCGACCAGCTGCCGACGATGGCCCCATGCGAAGGGCGTCTCAGCTCGGGCTTCGGCAAACGCATGCACCCCATCGATTCGGTCTGGAAGAACCATACCGGTCTCGATTTCGCCGCCCAGCAGGGGAGCCCCATCCTTGCCGCCGGCGGCGGCGTGGTCTGCTACTCCGGCACCATGGGGGGCTATGGCAATGTGATCGAGATCGATCACGGGTTCGGCTACCACACCCGTTACGCCCACTGCTCGGCGCTGATGGCGAAACTTGGCGACACGGTGCGCCGTGGCGATCTGGTGGGACTGGTGGGAACCACAGGAAAATCTACGGGGCCACACCTTCACTTCGAGATGATCGTCGATAGTATCAAGGTAGATCCCCTGAATGTAATCCGCGACCCCATGCCGGCATTTCTGGCCGACGCCGCGGAGACGAAGGCCCTGAAGTACACCAGCGCCCGCGACGCCAGGCAGGCGCGCGAATCGCTCCGCTCCCGCATCACGGTCTCGCAGAGCGGACCGGTGGGAACCGAGGGCTGATACGGCTGCGGTGATAATCTTGAAAAAAAACGCGTCCAACACCCGTACGGACGCAATCGGGAGCGCGCTCCGGGTTCATGACCTGAGCGTCCGGAGCGCACCCGATCCATATTTGCGCCCCCCCCGCCGGGCTCCCCCCCGCCGGCAGGCAATGCCCGGTTTGCAGAAACTATCCCTAACACTCCTGATACCGCCGCGAACGGTATCCGGATCATCCCTTCCGGCATGGGCCGGAGGGGATTGTTGTTTGTGGGGAGGGGGTCCGTGGTCAGTACGCGGCGTAACGGACCAGGAACTACGGACTACTGCCCACGGACCTTCATCTCGTACTTCTTCTCCCCGTTTGTGACGGTTTGCACCGTCCCGGAACCGCTAGCGCTCCAGTGGCTATATTTGTGCGCTCCCATCCCCCTGCACGGCGGCCTGGAGGATAGCAGGCCAGGGGCTTCCGTTCTTCAATAACCAGCTAGCTGTACGCACATGCTCAAGATCTCCCGCGCTCTTCTCAGCGTCTACGACAAAACCGGCATCGTCGATCTGGCCCACAATCTCGTCGATAGCGGCGTGGAACTGATCTCCACCGGAGGAACCGCGCGTATCATCCGCGAGGCAGGGCTCCCGGTGATCGATGTCAGCGAGCTTACCGGATTTCCGGAGATGATGGAGGGACGCGTCAAGACGCTGCACCCGATGGTTCATGGCGGCCTGCTCGCCAGGCTGGATGACGAGCTTCATCTGGAGGCGATGCGCCAGCACAATATCCGCTCCATCGATCTGGTGGTGATAAACCTCTATCCCTTCGAGAAAACTCTCAACACCCCCGGAGCCACCGACGCGGAGATCATCGAGCAGATCGATATCGGCGGCCCGGCGATGGTGCGCGCCTCGGCAAAGAACTACAAGTTCACCGCCGTGGTCACCAACCCGGAGCGCTACAGATCCATCGTCGAGGAGATGCGCTCCAGCGATCTTTCCCTCTCGGAGGATACCTGCCTCCGCCTGGCGGCCGAGGCGTTCGACCACACCGCCCGCTACGATGCGGTGGTGGCGCGCTACTTCGGCGACAGAATAGGCAACGGCCGCAGCGCCGAGAAGAGCGCGGCCGCGAGCGGCACGAGCGGTGAAGCAGCCGGCACGGAGGAATTCGGCGGTTACCTTCGCGTGGAATTTCCCCGCGCCCAGGCCCTCCGCTACGGCGAGAACCCCCACCAGAAGGCGGCGCTCTATGGCGATTTCAGCAGCATCTTCCGCCAGCTCCACGGCAAGGAACTGAGCTACAACAATATCGTCGATATCGATGCGGCCGCACGGCTTGCCGCCGAGTTCGATGAGCCCACCGTCGCGATCATCAAGCACACCAACCCGTGCGGCGTCGGCAGCGGCCAGACCCTGGCCCAGGCATGGCACAAGGCGTTCGCAACCGATACCAAGTCGCCGTTCGGCGGCATCGTTGCGGTGAACCGCCCGCTGGATCTGGAGGCGGCCGAGATCATCAACGAGATCTTCACCGAGGTGGTGATCGCACCGGAATTTCCGGAGGAGACCCTGGCCCTGCTTCAGAAGAAGCGCGATCGCCGTCTGATCCAGGTGGATTACCGCACGCTAGTGGCCTCGCTGAAGATGGAACTGAAATCGGTTGCCGGCGGCATCCTGGCCCAGACCTCCGACAGTATGATGGTCGATAGCGATGCGATACGCACCGTCACCCGCCGCGAGCCCACCGAGGAGGAGCGCAGGGCGATGATGTTCGCATGGCGCGTGGCGAAGCATGTGAAGTCCAACGCGATAGTCTACGCCACCGCCGACCGCACGCTCGGGATCGGTGCCGGCCAGATGTCGCGGGTGGATTCGGCGATGATCGCAGCGCGCAAGGCGCAGATCGCCGGGCTTGACCTGCGCGGCTGCGCGGTGGCATCCGATGCCTTCTTCCCCTTCGCAGACGGCCTTATGGAAGCGGTGGAAGCAGGCGCCACAGCCGTGATCCAGCCCGGAGGCTCCATCCGCGATCAGGAGGTGATCGAGGCCGCCGACAGCAACAATATCGCCATGGTGCTCACCGGCATGCGGCACTTCAAGCACTAGGGATTTCAGATTTTCAATTTTGGATTTTCGATTGGGCGGATTATATACGGGTCGCGGATTTCTCCTCCGCGACCCGTAGTAGTTATCAGCTCGCACGGCGCCGAACTCCTCTCGCGCAGCATTCAATATCCCAGAAAACATATCCCCAGGCAGGCAGCATGACGGCCACTCTCCAGAACACGCTCGCACAGCTCGAAGCGCTCGGCGACGAAAAGGTTCGTGCGCGAAACAGCAGAAACGGTGCGGGGGGCAATCAGTTCGGCGTCAAGCTTGGCGATATCCGGAAAGTGGCCGCGAAGATCAAGACCAATTACCCTCTTGCGGCAGAGCTCTGGAAAACCGGAAACCTGGATGCCCGGCTTCTGGCGGTACTGCTGATCGACCCGGAGAATCTGCCGGCCGATGAACTGGACCGCATGGTGCGCTCCGCCGGATCTGCCCAGGTGGCCGACTGGCTGAACGCCTACATCACCAGAAAGCACCCCGGCAAGGAGGATCTGCGCCAGCAATGGATGGCCGACAACGACCCGTGGGCGGCACGCTCCGGATGGGACCTGACGTCAGAGCGCATCGGCAAGAGCCCGGCAGGACTCGACCTGCCGGCGATTCTGGACCGTATCGAATCGGAAATGGGAAGCGCGGCTCCGGAGGCACAATGGACGATGAACTTCTGTCTGGCCGGAATCGGCATACACTTCCCCGGCTACCGCGAACGCGCCATCGCTATCGGAGAAACGCTCGGGATCTATCGCGACTACCCCGTCTCCAAGGGTTGCACCTCCCCGTTCGCCCCGATCTGGATCAATGAAATGGTGCGGCGGCAGGAATAATTCCCTATCGCCGGTATGGGAATTGAAGGAAGCAGCCGAGAAAGGTTCGATCTATCATGGAGGAGATTACGATGGCACGTCGCACGCAGCAGGAAATAAACGATGCGGGCTTCCAGGCGCTCGTCAGGGAACTCGGCAAGGAGGATGCGCTCCGGTTCATTCGGGGCATCTCCGGAACACGGCTTGCCGACAGCAGGGCCAGCGCCGATGATGATCCCGATCCCCTCCCCCCGATGACGCCGGATCAGATCCACACCCGCATCATGGATATGCATGAGCCGGACAACCAGGCCAGTCTGTTGTAGAACTGCCAGGAGGTAAAAAATATTCTTCCGAGGAAACGGACCCGAAGAGCATGCCGTACGAAACAAAACGGCATGCCCGGGTAACGTACCGGAAGAATCATGCTTGCAGTAGCGGATGAGGCCGGATGGCCCGGTCTCCGCGCCGCCCCATGTCACGAAGCGCACTATCCGATGAGCGTTCTACAACCCGCCCGGAAGCAGGGCAAGATCTTTCTCAACCCCGTCCCCACCACCGTGATGCTCCCCGGCAACGGGCTGCGTACGCTTACCAGTTTCCTGACCGGAGGCCAGGAGCGCGTCCCCCGCCGCAAACTCGGCCCGTTCCGCACCGATACCTCCCTGTATAAAACCCCGCCGCCAACCGGCCTGCGCGTCACCTGGATGGGACATTCCACGGCGTTGATCGAGATCGACGGAAAACGGATTCTTACCGACCCGGTCTGGTCCAGCCATGCCTCGCCGGTGCCGATTCTGTTCGGCAAACGATTTTTCGCTCCCCCTCTGCTCCTTGCCGAACTCCCCCCGCTGGATGCGGTACTCCTCTCGCACGATCATTACGATCATCTCGATGCGGTTACCGTAAAACGGCTGGCAGCGATGACCGGCGCCCGCTTTATCTGCTCGCTCGGCATGGGACGGCATCTCGCCCGCTGGGGCGTTCCGCTGGACCGCGTCACGGAACTGGACTGGACCGGGGAGACGCACGTGGATGATATCACGATCACGGCGGTTCCCGCCCGGCATTTTTCGGGACGCTCCATGGCGAGATTCCGCACGCTCTGGTCGGCGTTCGCCATACGGGGACCGGAGCACTCCGTCTTTTTCGGCGCCGACTCCGGGCCGTTCACGGAGGGATACCGGGAGATCGGCGAAGCCTACGGCCCGTTCGATCTGACGATGCTGGAGATAGGCGCCTACGGTCCGTTCTGGCCGCAGATCCATCTGAGCCCACCCTACGCCGCCGAAGGACATCAGGCGCTGCGCGGGGAGGTGCTTATGCCGATCCACTGGGGCCTGTTCAATCTGGCCTACCACGCCTGGCGCGACCCGGTGGAATGGATTATCCGCGAGGCGGACGAACGGGGAATAAAGCTGCTGCTGCCGCGCCCCGGCGAGCCCACCGATGTGACGGAAGAGGAATTCCGGTCGGGATGGTGGGAGGAGAGATAATTATATCGGAATAGAAAAAGGATCGGGTCGGAAGTTCTACTTCGGCCCGATCCTTTTTTATGAGGAATAAATTCTCTCGATTCGAATTATCTCATCCTTCCACCGCATACATCCTGCGCAGCCACTCGTTGACCTCCGCATCGATTACCAGATGCACTCGATCTTCGCTCCCCCGATTGGCGACCGCATGGGGATCGCTCAGGCGGAGATACCAGCATTCGCCGGCGTTCATGACCGCCCGTTCACCGTTCAGGAGAAATTCCACATCGGGATTGGTGACCACCGGGATATGCAGCCGCATGGCGCCGTACTCATAGGCCAGATCGTGATCGCGGTGCTCCTTGATAACCGAGCCGGCCGCAAGCTTCATCAATCGCACCGCACCCAATGGCGCCCGGATGGCCGATAGCACTTCCTGGAAATAGGGGCATGCCGCAAGAAACGGGGTATCGGCGAACTCGCGGCAGGAGGGATCGGAATAGATCATCCGTATCACATGTGTCTCCCCCGCCGGCGCCCGCAACGGTATCACGCTCCAGCTTCCCTCGTAATTCGCCTTCACGAAATGATCGGTCCACTCCGTGCTCTCCAGCCGCAACAGATCATCGCGCAGCCGGGCAGGATCGAAATGAAAGGGGAGTTTCAGGCGGTCGGGTGTTGTCATGGCGAATTGATGTGGTCTACTTGATATTCACCGCACAGAAATCTTTCCCGTAATCCGGCGGAAAAATCTCACGCAAAGACGCGAAGGCGCAAAGAGAATCATCCCACGATTTCCCCTTCTCACCGTTCACGCCCCCTTCTCCAATCGAAAATCCGAAATCGAAAATCACCTCACCCCTTCACTGCCCCCGCCGTCATCCCCTGGATGATCTGCTTCTGGAAAATAACGAACAAAATAATCACCGGCAGCGCCGAGATGCTGGCCCCGGCCATCAGATGCCCCCAGTCGATGGACTGATTGCCCAGATAGGCCGCCAGCCCCACGGTAAGCGTGCGCCGGTTATCGCTGTTGACGAAGAGAAACGGATAAAGGAACGTATTCCAGTTGGTCAGGAACGTATATACCGCCAGGACGATCAGCATCGGCTTGGAGAGGGGCATAATGACCCTGAAGAGGATACCCCAGTCCCCCGCGCCGTCGATACGGGCGGCATCCTCCACTTCGCGGGGGAGGTTCTGGATATACTGCCGCATCAGGAAAATGCCGAACGGCGTCACCAGCGTGGGAACGATCAGCGCCCAGTAGGTATCGATCCAGCCAAGCTGCACGATCAGCCGGTACAGGGGGATCATCACCACCTGCGGGGGGATCATCAGCATCGCCACCACCGAAAACAGAAAAAGATTTTTCAATGGAAAATGCCGCCGCGCAAGCGCATAGCCCACCATCGTGCAGAAGAGCACATTGCCGGCGGTGACCACCGCCGCCACCAGCATCGAGTTCAGGAAATACACATCGAAGGAGTTCAGCGAGAGCACATCGATATAATTCCGCAGCGTGAACGGTCCCTCCAGCATCGGCAGGAACGAGGAGAGATCGGAGGTGCCGGAGCGGAGCGAGATGACGATCATCCAGACCAGCGGGAAGATCATGCCGAGCACCACCGCCATCAGGACGATATGGAGCAGAACCCGTGCGGGCCGGAGGGGCTGTTTAGCGGTAGAGGCCATTCTCGTAGATATAATCGATAACCGGATCGGGAATGCGGTAGCGGATGGAACGCCCGGAGCGTACGCGCTCGCGAATCTCGGTGCTGGAAATCCCCATCAGCGGGGCGGGGATCATACGATAGCCCACTCCCGGCAGCACTTCCGGGGGAAGCTCCACGCCAGGACGCGCCCAGACCGCGATGGAGGCAAGACGGGCTATCTCCTCCGGCTGGCGCCATGTATGAAAATCGCGCGCGCCATCCCCTCCTATCAGCAGCGTCAGCGCGGCATCGGGATAGGCCCCCTTCAGCCAGCGGAGCGTATCGACCGTGTAGCTCACCCCCTGCGAGTCGATCTCGTGCGTGGAGATCGAGAAGCAGGGATTGGAGGCCGCCGCAATGCGGAGCATCTCCAGACGGCAGTGCGCGGGGGTGATCCGCCGCCCTTCCATCTTGTGCGGGGGAATATTGGCCGGGATGAAGAGGAGCGCGTCGAGTTCGAGAACTTCGCGGGCGCACTCGGCAAGAAGCAGATGCGCGGTATGCACAGGATCGAACGTGCCACCGTAGATCCCGATCGTCCGCGCGCCGGCGAGGATATGCTGGGGCATTTGGCTCATCCACGAATTTACGATGAGACCGGCAAGGAACGGCTATCCATCCGCGCTTTTCTCCCGGCCGGGGAGTTTCAGCAGGTCCAGCACCCCTGCGGTGCGGCCCCCCGGCATCAGCAGGGAGCGGTCGGCGAGCAGGCGGCGGAGCGATGCGGCATCATCCACATCGTACCAGCCGGGAAGCTCCAGCGTCCGGAGCCCGCCGGAGCGCGCCCCGGCCATGGTGGCCGCATACAGTCCTGGGGTGCTGTAGGGCATGCCCCGGAACAGTTCCGGGTGCGGGGAGTTCATGGCGATGAGATAATAGCCGCCGTCATCGGCCGGGCCGACCGCGAGATCATACGGTGCATCCGCCGCTCCCACCGCAGCCAGAGCATCACGCACATAGCCGATCGGCAGCGTGGGATGATCGGTACCGATAGCGCAGGCGGCAGAGCAGCCATCGGCAAATGCCTCCTCGAATGCCAGCTCCAGCCTCTCCCCCAGACCATCACCACGCTGGACTCTGATTCGGACCGCTCCCGGATCGGCGGTCTGGAGCATCAGCTCCCGCATCGGCTCCAGGTCGCGGCCATCGGTAAGATAGAGCACCGGCTCGGCCTCCGGAGCAAGCGACGCATACAGATCGATCGCATCGAGAAGAAACGCCCTGTAGAGCGTCGCGGCGATCTCATGGGAGAGATCGGGAGCAAGCCTGGTTTTCACGCTCCCCGCCCGGGGGTATTTCGCGAAGATGAGAAGGCGGATGATGGCGGGTAGTTGATAGATAGTAGTTAGAGGAATCAGGTATTGGTCCGTGGTCCGTCCGCGGGCCATAGCCCGCTGCTGGTAGTCCGTAGTCGTCAGGAATGAAATTTCCGGATATATGCGCGATTACGGTATAACGGCAACGGGCCACCGACTACGGACTTTCTTCATCAATAGAGCGAATTTCAATTGGATTGAGCTACCAACAGCGCAGGAATGGGCCGCTCCTCCGGAGCTTCATCATCAAATGAGGGGGCTTTTTCTACAGACAGGCAACACCTACAGGTGTTGGCTCCGGGGGCCATCACCAAGGCAACGGTAGCTCAACTGATGTGAAATCCGCTCTAGGGATGAAATTTCCGGATATATGCACTTACGGTGTAACGGCAACGGACTACGGACCTTCTTCATCAATCCAAAATCGCAAATCTAAAATCGACAATTCTTCCTCCCCCAATCGAAAATCGAAAATCGAAAATTTCCTCACTTTTTCCCTTCCACGGCGGCCGGTTTTTTACCCGTGCGTTTGGCGGAGAGCTCATTGAGCTGGTCGAGGGTAAGGGTTTCCCACTGATCGGTGGGCTGATGGTACAGATAGATGATATCGCGGAAGATGTCGATTTTCTGTACGCGCCCTTCGCCGAGCGAGGTGCGGACCGTGGACTCCACCGGCGGGAAGCGCTTCAGGCCATCCACATAGGCATCCAGCTCGTAGAGCAGGCAGCATTTCAGGCGGCCGCACTGGCCGGAGAGTTTTGTGGGATTGAGCTGAAGTCCCTGGGCTTTCGCATGGTCGAGCGTGATATGCTCGTAGCGGCCGAGATGGGTGGTGCAGCAGAGTTCCAGGCCGCACACCCCCATGCCGCCGATTCGCTTGGCCTCGTCGCGCACGGCGATCTGGCGCAGCTCGATACGGGTACGGAAAATGGCGGCCAGATCGCGCACCAGCTCGCGGAAATCGACGCGCCCCTCGGCGGTGAAATAAAAGGTGATGCGATGATGATCGAACTGCCACTCCGCATCCACCAGTTTCATCGGCAGATTGAACGCCTCGATACGCGCGCGGCAGACCCGCATCGCTTCCAGCTCCGAAGAGCGGTTCCGGTTGAAGCGCTCGCCATCGGCGGCGGCGGCCTTGCGCAGAAGTTTGCCGAGCGGTTCGCCGCTTATTTTTTTCGCCTTCCGTTTGGCATGCACCAGCGAACCGGTCATCGAGACAAATCCCGCATCGGTGCCCCGCTCACTCTCCACCAGCACCAGATCATTGACCCTCAGCAGCAGCTCCTCATCCTCCACCTCCACGAATTCCTTTCGCGCGCCTTTATATCGCACCTCGATCACGCGCCGCGTATCGGTGTATTCGAACTGGTTGACGATCAATTCCACCAGCGAGGTAGTGGTGCCGCATCCGCCGGAGGAGCAGCCCCCGCCGGAGCCGCACGAGCCCGAACCGCAATTGGCCGTGCATTTCGATTCGCGTCCCCGCAATGTCCGCGAGACCATCTGCTCGGCCATATTGTCCGGATCGTTCTCCGGCCCGGCATTGCGCCGCGTCCGCCGCGTGCTGCGCCCGTTGCCGCCCTGCCCGTCGTGACCATCATGCCCATGATCGTCACCATCATGATCATCTTCATGATGATCGTGATCGTGATGATCGTGCTCATGCCCATCCGGCTCGTTGATATCTGTATCTGTATGGCTCATGCTGGAGTAGACTGTCTGGGATTTTCGATTTCCGATTTTGGATTTTCGATTGGGAAAGAAGCCCATCCGGATTGCCACTCTATCAGGGGAAAGAATGGGCAGCTCCTCCGGAGCTTCCGGGAGAACCGAAACCGGATTCTCTACAGACGAGTGCCGCATCCGGGGCCAACAGAGCGCTGTACTCGTCTGAAATCCGTTCTACCATCTCGATACCCGACTACGTACGAGAACGTTATCCGGGATTCCGATAACCGGAATACGCCGGTACAACCTCCTGGCGGCCATCAATCGTACAGAATCGACAAGCTCCCGGCAGGGAACGCATCGGCAGGCACCTGCACGTACGAACTACGATCTGCCAACCCTTATCTACTTCCCACCCTGGCATCCCGGCTCTGATAGGTTATATCCTCCATCCGGAGCGCCAGCACGGTGAAGACCAGAGGGATCTGTGCATTTCCCCGTACCGCCCTGATGGCCTCCTCGATAGCGGCGATCATACGCTCTATCGGGGCCTGCGCAAATCTGGTATGGAAGCTCTGGATATCCTTGATCTGATCCTGGTTCACCACCATATCCTCGCGGCCGGTCAGACGGTAGACATAGACATCGCGCAGCCAGAGCGCCAGCAGCGTCAGCATCCGTTCCAGTCCCACACGATCGCCGCCGCTGGTAAGCCGCTCTATCTCGGCATGCAGCGCCACCGGACTCCGGCGAAGCGCCGTGCGCAGAAAGGAGACGACATCGAACCGAAGCTGGTTGAGATCGCCGCCGGTAAGCTCCACGCCCCGGCTATAGCTCCCCTCGGCCAGCTTCGCCAGCAGGAGGGCACGCGTACGATCCACCTCCTGGCGCGCCACCAGCGCATCGGCGATCTCCTGATCGGTCAGCAGATCGAACCGCACCTCCTGGCAGCGCGAAAGAATGGTGGGCAGCAGCCGCTCGCGGCTGGAGGAGGTAAGCACCAGAAGCGTTCGGGATGAGGGCTCCTCCAGGGTTTTCAGGAAGGCGTTGGCCGCCTCCTCCCCCATCAGATGAGCCTCGCTGATGATAACCACACGCCATCCATCCTCGGCCGCCACGAACGAGATATCCCGCTTCACCTCGCGGATGGAGGAGATCTTGATCTGCGAGGCGCGCGGGATCGAAATGTTATGATAGGGATCGGCCCCCTTCAGCGCAATCTGCTCCTTGATGAGAGTGATCTCCGAATCGCTCAATTTCAGGAGCGGGGAATCCCCTCTGCTATCCTCACCCTTGCCGCTCGGCAGAGCGAAGATGAACTTCACATTGCCGTTCTGAAGGGCTGCGGTGCTGACGCATCCACGGCAGACGCCGCAGGCGGTGGAGCCGTTATCGAGCGGCGACTCGCAGCGAAGGACCTTTGCGACCTCGATGGCCGTAGCATCCTTCCCCACCCCCTCGGCCCCCGTGAAGAGCCACGCATGCGGTACCCGTTTGGATGCCAGCGCGGCCCGAAGGGTAGTCTTTGCGCGCCGCTGGCCGATGATTGAATCCCAGGACATGTATCGAGATAGAGGCAGAGCCGCACGCAGTATGCCGAAGAGGCCGCTGCGGTGCCATGCGCAGAGAGTATCGTAAAAATCGTGTGAGCGCCCGTTCGAGCGGTCTGCAATGTATCGAAGTGGCGATGAGCGAACAAAAGGAAGTTGGAATGGAGGGCAGAATCGCACCGTGGAGCATACCGGAATCGGGGGACACGGAGAGCGATTCGGCGCCATCCGGAACTCCCGCTATGATACTGGCAGCCGGGCTCCGGAACGGATCGCCGGGAAGTGCCCCATACCGGCTATGATGCGTTCTTCGCCGGAAGCGTGCGATAAACCTGCGGGGCCCGGCGGTATCAGAGCTGTCGCGGCCGCCGGAATAATGGGGGCGGAAGAGGAGGAAACGGTCCATTGCGGCCACAGACCCGGCGGCCATCAGAAAAAGGATATGATATGATAATGCTCTACAGGCGGGGTCCGCGTACAATCATCTCCGGGCTCTCATCTGGTGCCCTCGCCGTCGTAGCGCTGCTGGTGGCAGGCGCCCTGACCGCCAGCGCACAGCCCGCATCGGCGGTGCGGGGACTGCTGGATGACGCCGCGGCCCGGTTCGGCATCCCCCGGCGGGTGCTCTACGGGATCGCCTACAACGAGTCGCGCTGGCGCCACGTCCCGGCCGATTCTCTCTCACCCTCCTGTACCGGCATGCCCCCGGCCATCGGGATCATGGGACTGCGCAACGACGATTATTTCGGCCGCTCTCTGCATGCCGGGGTTGCGCTCGGGATCACGCCGGAGGAAGCGGCGGCCACGGTCGAGGGGAATATCATGGCCGGAGCTGCCCATCTCTCGTCACTCTTCACCGGAACCGATCGCGAGTCGATGGAGCAATGGCTCCCGGCGATCGGCGCATACTCCGGCATCCCGGAGAGCCAGCAGGCGCTGCGGCTCCTCTACATCGACGGGGTTCTGGAACTGCTCCGGCGTGGATGGAATACCGGCGACCAGTATGTGGCGGCCGGCCCGGTTCCCGCGCTCGACAGGGAGCGGATGAACGGGGAGCTGGAAGCGATGGGCATGATGCCCGCTCCGGCGGGAGATTTCCCCGGAGCCGACTGGCGCCCCAGTCCCAACTTCTCCGGCCGCGGCGGGGCATCCATCAGCGCCGTGACCATCCACGACACCGAAGGAAGTTTCGCGGGCTCCCTCTCCTGGCTCACCTCGGCGCAGTCGGGGGCATCGGCACACTATATGATCCGTTCGGTGGATGGTTTTACGGTGCAGATGGTGCGGGAGAAGGAGAAGGCGTGGCACGTGCGGGATGAAAATCCCTATACGATCGGAATAGAGCATGAGGGATATACCACCCGCCCGGAGTATTTCACCCCGGCCATGTACGATGCATCGGCGGCGCTGACGCGCTATCTGGCCCGGACCTACCATATTCCGCTCGACCGCTCGCACATCAAGGGGCATCTCGATTTTCCGAACAATACCCACACCGATCCGGGGGGCTGGTGGGACTGGCCCGGCTATTTCCGGCGGATCATGGAATCGCCGGCGGCACGCGTGACGATCGATCCGCTGGAGGATAATGTGGTGGGCTGGTGGCAACCGGGGATGAGCGGCTCCACAACCGGAGTGGATACGGCTCTCTCGCGGCTTCGCATCACCGCCGCCGGCGCATACCAGGGGGAAAAAGGGGCGGAATGTTCCTATGCATTTACCGGGTCGTCCGGCGGCGTTGCCAGATTTTTCAGAAGCGGGCATGGCAGCACCAGCGATGGGCTTCTGAACGTGGGCACGAATGGCGTGCTGACCCTGGCGGTTCGCGGCGATGGAAGCGGGCATGAACTGGAGATCTGGCTGTACGATCGTGAGAAGGGAAACCGGATGGTTCGCGCCGGAGCGATACTCTGGAGCGGATGGCGGGTAATCCCGGTGCCGCTGGCCGGCCTTGGCACGGGAGGACCGTTCCGGTTCCATTCGGTGGTCCTGCGGCAGAGCAGCGGAAAGGGACGCACCGGCACGATAGCCTTCGATGAGCTTGCACACGAAACCGGGGTCTCCGATGTGGCGGAACCACCGACGTCCCCGGTGGCCTACCCGCGGAGTATCGTGCTCGGCATCAACCAGCACTTTCCCGATTTCATGTACGGTGCGGAGGATATATCGATATATTCGGCGCTCGGTGAGCTGGCCGGCCATTTCCCCCGGCTTCCGGAATCCCCGTCCGCCGCGTCCCTTGCTCCGGGTATCTATATTCTCCTCTCCAACCGCGAATACACGCGAATCTTGGTAACGGGGAATTAACGTTGCCCGATAATCCGAACGTTACACATGAAATCTTCGCGAATGATAAAGGGCGCATCGGCGTTGTCCGATGACGTAACGGCCCGGCATACAATCTCCCGGATGATAGAGGAATTTCTTATGGAATGCCGATGCGGCCGGTAGCACTCTACCGGTTGGGATCTGGCAGGCGGCTGGAGAAAGAGGTGAAGGCAGGATGGGAAATTAATTGCGATATGCCTTACTTCTGCCCCAACCGGAAATTGCAGTTGGTCTGATCGCGCGTTTCTTCTCCCAAAATCGAAAATCGTCAATCATAAATCGGCAATCGCAAATCCCATGTCTCTCGATCCCCGGCATTTACTCGATGTAGCAGTGGAAGCGGCTCTGGAAGCAGGCAGGATTACGCTCGAATATTTTCAGACATCGGGACTGGATATAGAGCTGAAGGAAAACAATTCCCCTGTAACAGCCGCCGACAAGCGCTCGGAAGAACGCATTATCAAGATCATCCGGCGGAAGTATCCCGATCATGCGGTATTGGGAGAGGAATCCGGCCTGAGCGAAGGCACGGCCGGGGTCACCTGGATCATCGACCCGCTGGATGGCACAAAGACCTTCATTGCGGGAGTTCCCTTCTATGGCGTGATGATAGGCGTGGAGGCCGGTGGCGAGGTGCTGGCCGGAGTGGTGCATTTCCCCGCGCTCGGCGAAACCTATCACGCGGCGCGGGGATACGGCAGCTACTGGAACGGCAGGAGAATGCGGGTCTCGAAGGTCGCAGATCTCTCGCAGTCGCTGCTGCTGGCAACCGATGCGCGGCGGTTCGAGCGCGAACCGGAAAAAGAACCGGGGTTCCGCCGGCTGCTCGCCGGCACGAAACTCTTCCGCACCTGGGGGGATTGTTACGGGCATATGCTGGTGGCATCCGGCCGGGCGGAGATCATGCTGGACCCGGCGATGAGCGTCTGGGATGCAGCCCCGCTGAAGGTGATCGTTGAAGAGGCGGGCGGGATATTCACCGACTGGAGCGGTGTGCCCACCATTCACTCCGGCAGCGCCATCTCCACCAACGCGGCAGTACGGGAGAGCGCAATGGAGCTGCTGCGATAAGGGTATTTCCAGGGAATTCCGGTCAACCGGCATTCAAGCCACTGACGGCTGAGGACGGAACACCAAACAAAAAAAGCGTTCGGGGAAAGGTCTCCCCCGAACGCCGCAGAGACCCCACCGGCCGATCGACCACTGACAACCGGGATCGGTGCGATCTCCGCCAGGCCGGCAACGATACCTGTACCTGGCGAGCATAACACAGGATGCAGAATATCACCCTCGCACCCCGAGCGATAGGCATTTCCGCATCTCCTTGTTCGAGTCCTTTGCTCATTCTCCCGATAAGACCAACGGCGTTCAGGGGGAGATCGTGTCCCTGAACGCCGCCATTCTCCCCTGCTGCATTGCCTCGCTTACCGAATGATCGTCACCGGAGCCGTCTTCAGGAACTTTTCTCCTCCCAGATGGAGAAAATAATGTCCCGCCGGAATGCCGGTAATATCGACTGTGAGGCTCCCCTCCCCACGCTCGGTCCGTTCGATAACGAATGAACGGAGAAGGCGTCCGGAGGGATCGACGAGTGCCACATCGAGCGGGCCGCCGGGAGCGGCATACTGTACCGAGAGCGAGCTGCCGGTTGCGGGATTGGGATAGACTGCCAGGGCCGCGCCGGCATCACCCGGAGCATCATCAGCCGAGGCGAGGCCCGAATTGGCGGTCCAGTAGGAGCCGAAGCTCAATCCATCGGCGGTCAGGGCAGTGAGAGATGCCCAGCGCATTCCCAGCGCCTGCGGCTTGAACCAGGCATCGATGGCAAGGCGCTCCCCCGGCTTCAACGTTATCGGCAGGGTGCCGGAAGCCAGTTCCCAGCGAAAATCGCTTACCCCATCCTTCTTCTCGCTGAAGAACGTAAAGCCGGTGATCGTCACCGAATCCACCCAGTTCAGTATCGGCACCCGGAACTCCATCGGACGGTCCGGATTATCATATTTCTTTTCCGGGTCGGAGAACGACATATAGCCGAAATCATAATCGTAGGTCTCCAGACTTTCGGTGGTGGCAAAGCCCCGCAAGGCAGCCCCCACGGACGCAACCGGCGCATTCCCCAGATAGAAACGAATCTCCCCCTCCTTCTGGCCCGGGGCCCAGGGAGCGAACTGTACGGGTACCCCCATCCGATCTCCCGGGAGAATTTTTCTCTCTCTGGGACGATGCCAGGGCTCCAGGATAAAAGATTCCGCATCGGTTCCGGCAAGGGAAGTGGAATCCACTATAACGGTATCACTGCTGGTGTTATGCACCCAGACGGTATCGTGATACATACGGCTCATACTGCGGCGTCCCCAATCCAATGGCGTAGCAGATATGGTTTCGGCGGAGGGCTGATCGGAAATCCCATCGCCATCATCGCCCGCTCTATTCTTCGCAGACTCACTCCTGATGCTCCAGGCAGGCTGGGGGATCTCATGATCCAGAAGAGAGAGTTTGCTGGTATGCTCCCGCTCTGCCGCCCCCTGCCCATGGGCCATCGTGCCGGCTATGAACGCCATCAGAATCATCACACCGGATCGTAGTATCGTCGTCATAGCTGCTCCACCGTAATTATCGCTGCACCACTGTTATAAAATTCAGCCGGGCGTCCGCATCTCCATGGGCGCACTGATTATGAAGGTTACGGAGCCCGGCCTCGTCAGTCGAAGTTTTCCCACCAGTGTTCCGCGTTCCCTCGACTGACGAATGCAATATGCGGGGGTACCACCGCAAGGGGACTACTCATTAACTACTCATCGGGCGTGAACGATCGTCACACTATTGTTAGCATCATCATGAGAAGCGATGCTGGTACGATAATTTCGGCAGCAGAGCATATTCCCCTGATATATCGGCTTATCTGGCATCCCCTTCAGGTACCCCATATTCTCCCTGTGTCCGTTTACCGTACAGATGGAGATATCCCCGGCACGGCCGGAACAGAGGTAGGAACGGGCCGGCCAGCCGGAGAGCGGCAGGTGTAGCCAGTGTCGCGAGTCCTATCCCGGTACGGAGCGGCCAGCGCACCAGCCGGAGACACATTTATCATCAAGAACACGAGTATTTTTACATAGTTTCAGCGAGACCGGAATTTCCCTTCCATTTTCTGCACCTTATATAAAAAAAAGCACCCGGGGAAAAATCTCTCCCGGGCGCTTCAAGTTCATTCTTGCGCGTTCTACCGTATGATCGTCACACTTGTGGTTTTCACCGTTCCCCCCGCATTCAGGCGAAGATAATAGATGCCGGCCGGAATGCCGCCGATATCGACCACAAGCGAACCATCTCCCCCTTCGTGCTCCTGCACCAGCGTCTCCCGGAGCGTACGCCCAAGCAGATCGGCGAGCGAGAGCCCGATGGGCCCGCGCGACGCGCTATACCGCACCATGAGCGATGACCCGGAAGCAGGATTGGGAAGAACCTGCATGCCGGAGAGGAGGTTCAGAGCAGGCTGGCCGACCGATGAACTGGCCCGGTTGCCGAACCAGTTCGATGTGGTATCGACCCCATCCTGGGTGATGGCACGAAGCCTTGCGGTACGCATTCCCGGCGCCCGGGCAGCGAAAAACGCATCGAGCTCATACCGATCTCCGGCATGCATCACAACCGGTACGGGCAGCGAAATCGGCTGATACCGGAAATCGTCCATGCCATTGGAATTATCGGTCGTGAACTCAAAACCGGTAATCGTCACCGAGTCGAATTCGATAGTGGCAGGAGTCCAGAAGGCGATCGGCTGATGGGATTTTCTCTCCGGTTCGTCCAACGCCATGGTACCGAAATCATAATCGGTGGTGAAGAGCTGCGGCTGCGTACCGAATGCCTGCAATCCGGTAACGACCTCATTCTCCTGCGCGGGATCGGTCTCGTAGATCACCCTCGCCAGCTTTGGTCCCGTGAAAGTGGGATTGAACTGGACTTGCAGGATAAGGGAATCGGCCGGTCCCACCCTCTTTCCGATAAGAGCATCCCTATTGAGTATCGTGAACTGGGTGATATCCCCAACCATGGATATCGAAACAATGGTCGCAGGTATTTCACCAATATTATTTACGGATATATTGACCGGCCCATATACACCGCCTATACGGCGGCGGCCCCAGTGATAACTCTTTGCAAAGACATCCGCATTAATTCCTCTCACGATCATCCACCCGATGCTATCCCCCCCCATCGCGTTGCTGGTAAAGGCGATCGAGTCGCGATACTCGATCGCCCTGGCAGGACGCGCGGTGAAGCTGATCGTCCTGCTCTGTCCCGGCTCCAGATCGAATCGCGGGACCGCATCGCCCCCCACCTCATCGAAGATGGCCGTTGGACTATTATGATTCGGTCCTCTCCTGGCACTCACCGTCAGGGTGCTCCCTTCGATCTGCGATACGTTCCTCACCTCCATCGTCCATGTTCTCGACTGTATACCAACAGGGATGTTGCCGTAATCATGGTCGGTCACCTCGATCACCGGCTTTACGATCTGCGCTTTCAAGAGGCCCAGATACCGCAGGCCGCATTCATCGCGAACGCCCACCGAATCATCGAACACCACCAGCCCGCTGGTGCGGCCCTTCAGGCCCGCAGTGAACTCCACGATCATTTCTATGCTATCGCGGGGAGGGATTACCACCGGACCTTTGGGGCTGATGATCTGAAAGTTCTGTGTCCCCTGTTTCAGGACCAGCTCCGTGATGGAGGCCGGGGCGCTGGCATTATTCAGCAGATGTATACCGCGCCGGATCGTCTCGCCGGCGCGCACCTTGCCGAAATTTCCCCGCGACGGGAATAGGGTCACATCACAATCGGCTCCGGCAGAGGTGCTACGGGAGGAATTACCGGGAACGGTCTGGGCCGCAGCAGGAGAACAAAAGGCAAGAAGAGAGATAGCCAGAAGAAGGGCCTGTAGCGATGTAGTCATCATCATATCTGCCTGTAAGCGAGATGGGTGTACAACGGAAGGTATACGGAAAAAGCCGTTTCAGGAGAGATGACCCCTGAAACGGCAGAGTGTTACAGATCCTGTAGAGAGCCGAACACGCAATCGATTCCGGCTTCCGGCGGCATCGCGTCGCCAGAGCAGTCGCGCTATACGAGATATTGGGCGAAAAATCCGGCCGGGGGCGTTCCTGGTTCCCTGGCTACCACACTCAATCACCTGTAGAAAAGACTCCCTCAATATCGATCAGGAACGAACCGCCCGGCCTGAAACACCACATCGCGTATCCTATCCGGAGTTGCGCAAAAATTTTCAACCGGGTGCCCCGTATCCATGGGCGCACTGATTATGAAGTACGAGGCCCCCGGTCGTATCAATCGAAGTTTTCCCACCAGTGTTCCGCACTGCCTCGACTGACGGATGCAATATGCGGGATGGCCATCGCAATGGGACTACTCATTAACTACGCACCGGCGTGAAGGATCGTCACACCAGACTCCGGAGCGGGGATGCACCCGTTGCTGCCTATGGCTGGCACATCCTTTTCCTGCCCGGCGCGGGGCCTTGTCCGGCGCGCTTAGCGGACGATCATCACCCTCTCGGTCCTGGCAATTCCACCCGCATGCAGGCGGAGGAAATAGAGGCCGGATGGAATGCCTTCGATATCAATTGCAGCAACTGCATCTCCCCCCGTACCGGCATCCTGAACAAAGGAACGAAGCTGGCGGCCGAACGGGTCCAGAAGCGAGAACTCGGCCCGGCCGCCCGGCACATGATAGCGCACCATCAGGGATGGCCCGGAGGCGGGATTGGGGGAAGCCTGAAGCATGAGAGCCCCGGCACCGGCGGCATCACCCGCCGAGAGCACCCCATCGCTGGCGCATCCCTGGAGCAGGGAGAAACTTTCACCCTCCAGCTGCGGATTGATCTGGTAGACGATCCGGGCCTCCTTGCATCCCGGCGACGTGGGCGCGAACTGCACCACCACCGGGAACGATTCCCCCAGCAGCAACGACCTGCCGATCAGATCGGACTGGTTCAGCACCATGAACTGGCCGGCATCGGCACCCTGGAGGCTCAACCCGCTGATGCGCACGTACGGCAGGCTGGTATTGCGCAGAAGAAACGTATCCGGTCCATGAGCGCTCCCCAGCGCGCGCGTGCCCCAGTTATAGCCGCTGGCCGGCAGCCCCGCCGGCACCCCCTCCACCCTGAGCCAGCCGATGGGGTCGCCTTCCATCGCATTGCTTACGGTGAAAATCGTATCACGATATTCACCGATAGCCGGGGGATGTGCGGTGATATCGAAGACGGCGCTCTCCCCCGACTTCAGAGAAAAAGATCTGTACGTCTGCCCATGATCCACTCTGAAGACCGCCGTATTGGTATCGGTAAGCCCGCTGATGATCCTTCCGTTCAGGATGCTCCCCAGGATGGGAGAGACGTTGCGCACTTCTATACGCCGTGGAGCCGATCGCCCGCCGACAGCCACCTGGCCGAAATCGAAATCGGTTACCTCGATCATCGGCTTTACCACCTGCCCGCTTATCTGCCCGTAATAATGTACGCCGCAGCTATCGCGAATCCCGATCGAATCCCTGTACAGCAACAGACCGCGCGCATCCTTTCCGGCAAACGATCTGAATTCCGCTATGAACTGTATCTCACCCCTCGCCGGAATGACGAACGGTCCGCGCGGGGCCAGTATCTTCAGATTTTCCTTTCCGCTTTTCAGGAGCAGCTCATCGACAGTCACCCGCATATTGCTCCCGTTGAACAACCGGAATTCTCGTATGACGATACTGTCCGGAGTAATACTGCCGAAGCTGAAATTGAACCGCTCCAGCATCGAATCCGGGGGAGTATAGCTCACCTCCTGCGTCGCGCGATTTCCGGCCATATCAGTGATAAGTATCCTGGCTCTGGCGGACCGGTACGTATCGGTCACATGCAGGATATACGTGGCCTCCTGGCTTATGCCAGGCTGAAATGCCCCCACCGTCAGCTTGTAATTGTAGGTCACCAGCGGATCGGGATCAAGCCTTATCGCGGCGATATTCCTCCGGATGCCCGCATCCTCCGGGAGATCACGGGCAACCCCGGAAACCGTTCCAGCACATTGCTGCTGCCATGTGAACGACGGCGCTTCCCTATCATCCCCAGGCTGTGCAACAAGAGGAAATGCACCGGCCAGAACCAGGAGAATTATCAGAGGAATTCGTCTCAGTGTTATCATGATATGTTCCAGATATCGTCATGGGGGGATATCGCGGCTATGCTATCATCTACCCCCACATAACCCGGGAACGACTATTTAGTTAGTATCGGAGGGACATTTTTTCCCGATTTATGAATAAACGACAAACAGCGTTCGGAAAGCATATGTTTCCTGAACGCTGTTCGCTTCATCGTCCGGGCCAGATCCGTCCGGTACGGAGTATATCACCGGACCATCGTCACCGGCAGGAGCCCCAATAACACTGTTGTGGAGAATCTCTCTTCGGCGAGGCCCCTCAGCGGGAGAGTGTCTGCGGATGATGTATCCCGGAGGATCGGCCAGCAGAAACCCGCAGGGAGAGCAGGGCAGATCGTATCGCGCCGGCACCTTCCGGCGTTCGCAGTATCCTGATCCACACTGAAACGATGATTCAGCAACTCTGCCGGTTCTCTGGCCGGGCCGCAGTCCGATCTCCCCCTGTACTGTGCGCACGCACTACCTGCAAGGGCGATCAGAAACGCAGGAAGAAGAAAAAATAATTGCAATGGCTTCATAAAGATATTCCCGGATATACTAGCGGAATCTACAAGCGCGGTATCGATATCCCCCCGATATCATTTCGTTCTCAAAAAAAATCAGGCCGGGCGCCGCGCACTCATGGGCGCACTGATTATGAAGTACGCGGCTCCCGGCCATTGCAGCCGAGGTTTTTCCCACCAGTGTTCCGCACTGCCCCGGCTGACGAATGCAATATGAGGGGATAGCAGCACGCGCCCCCTACTCATTAACTACGCACCGGACGTGAACTATCGTCACGGAGGGGAATGCAATGGAATGCGGATACGAACGGCACGCCGCTGCCAGGCGAACAAGGGGCACTGGCCCATCGTCCCTGGTGGCACTCCCACGATCCTGTAAAAAAAGTACGCCCGGCACGATTGCTCGTGCCGGGCGTATCATCCATCATTCATATCACATCAGAGCGCGGTATCAGCGGGCGACGACCAGCGATGTGATGATCGTACGGCCGGCGGCGGCGATACGAACGAAATAATTCCCGGAGGGAATCCCGTCCAGATCGAGCTTCAGGCTCTGATCCCCGCGCTCCAGCGTCAGGCCGTCGGCCAGCGTACGGATCTCCTTGCCGGCGCCATCCACCAGCGCCACGCTCACCACTCCCTTCCGCTCCATCGTGAAGCCGAGCGATGCAGTGCTGCCACGAGCGGGATTGGGAGCCATAGCCACTCCCTTCAGCACACCGGCTATCACGGTGCCGACCGCTCCCACCTGATCGTTCTCCGTGATGCCGACGAGCGGCACGCGGAAGAGCACACCGGCATCGTTCGACAGCAGCACCGTATCCCTGTGCGTGCCCTGGGTGTTCGGCGTGAACTCCACCGTGATCTCCATGCTGTTGCCGCCGCCATCGAGGCCGCCCAGTGTGAACGGAACGCCTGGTCCCGCAAGCCTGAAGCCTCTGGCCCCATCGGCCAGGCGGATGCCGGAGATCACCACCGGGTCCTTTCCGCTGTTGGTGACGGTGGTTGCGCCCGCCACGGTAGCTTCGATCTTCGCATCGCTGAAGGTGATCCCCTCACCGCCGATATTGATATCGGCCTGCTCGGCGATACCGCTCACCACCAGCCGGAACAGCTCAACCCCGCCGTTCGACAGCAGCACCGTATCGCTGAAGACTCCCGTACCGGCCGGCTTGAAATCGACGCTGATATCCAGGCTGCTGCCGGCACCGCCGGCGCCATCGAGCGTGAACGGAGCGGCCGGGCCAAGCAGCGTAAAGCCTCTGGCCCCATCGGCCAGGCGGATGTCGGTGACGACCGCAGCATCCTTGCCGGTATTGCGCACCGTGGTGCGGCCGCTGCCGGTGGCTCCCACCAGCGTGCGGCCGACAGCGATGGCGGCGCCATTGATCCTGATATCGGCCGGGGCCGACGACGGCTCGTAGCTGCCTGTGATGCTATGACGGTTGCCCGCCATATCCACCGCATGGATCGTAGCGCTTGCCGGCTTCTTCGGGTCGATCGGCACCAGCTTGTAGGAAACGCTTGTGGAGAGCGCCTGCTGGAAGCCGGGCATCTCCAGACGGAAGTTCGTGCTCTCCTCCTTCACCAGCCGTATGCTGGAAAGCGGAAGCCTGCTCACCCCGTCCGCCCCTTTCGCCATGGCGCTGATGGCGCCGAAGAGGCTTCCATTGCTCTCCTCGCTCATCGATATGGTAGGGGGAGTGATATCCTGGCTTGTCAGATCGTTCGTAAATGCGGCCACCGGATATCCGTAGGAATCGTACGGGCTGAAGCCGTAGCTGTAGCCGGTAAACGGCTCCGGACCACGCAATTTGTAGGCGCCGCCGGTAATCTCCAGCGAGGCACCAACATATTTCTTCCCCTTGTATTTCGTCGGGAAGCTTTGCAGGGAGCTGGCACCGGAGAGGGTGCTGATCTTCACCCAGTTATCCACACCGGTGGGAGATATTTCGATATCGTAGAAATTAGCCGAGTCGGTGACGATGCTCAGATAATTGGAGGGAAAATCCTGATCGGGAGTGGAGAAGATCATCTCCGTGGCATGCTGCTCCATCGGGGTGAGCCCCACATAGAACGGATCGCTTGCAACACCGTCGTAGGCCTGCGACGGATTGTACTGGAAGACGGTGATAGGCTTGTTTGCGGTGATCTCCACGGCGCTCTTCGATCCGTGGCGGTACTCCAGCCATCCCTCCCCCGCAGTTCCTCCGGGGCCATCCAGCTGCGCATACTCGGACCCGTTGATATAGACCTTGGTATTTTTCTCCTTGGCGAAAATCCGGTAGAAATCTCCTTTCAACCGTGTGGAGAAGGGGACCGCATGATAGATTTTTCCCCACGACTGCTCCGGCAGCATGAACTCCACGATATGATCGCAGCAGCAGAATTCCAGGAGGTTGGGGATATAGGTGCACTCCTGCCCGGCGGTCACGGCAACGGGCTTGTCGGCCTTGATGACCGTTCCCGACATATCGCCGCCATAGCCCACCGACATCACCGAATAGACGTCGCCGCGATTGAGGCTCACCGTGTAGGTTTCCCCGGCATCATGGTTCGGCGAGCGCATCGGCTGGGTGATGGTAACCGCGGTGCCATCGTACGGGGCGGTGATAACCACCTGCGAAGGAAGCTCCTGGGTGGTGCCGATCACCGCTCCGTAGGAACCCACGATATATTCCCGGCCCAGCGCGCTGGTGGGCAGCAGAAGCATGCCGTCGCTGGTATAGCTGGTACGGTTCATCACATAGGCGATCACCGGTTCATCCGAGGCGATACGGATGGCCTTGTTCACATAGCGGGTATCGTTCGGAACCAGGGGCTCGTCTCTGCGCACCACCGGCTGCGCTTCGCCCGGAGTGAAATCGACCGTATGAATCTCGTACGGGGTGGTAACGAAAACACGCTTGAGGGTATTTCCGGCCCATACCTTCACCTCGGTTGCGGTCGGCGCGGTGACATACAGGCGGATATAATACGCTGTGCTTCCCGGCAGATCCCAGTTCGCCGGGCAGGAGAAGAAGAATTCGGTGCCGGCATTATTCGGTCCCAGTTGCGTCAGAAAATTGGAGCCGTTCTGTGCATGCAGCGAGGTGATGCCCGCCGCCAGCAATAAGGCCGCGGTAAGCGGTCGTTTGAGAAATCTCATGGTGTACCCTTTGGAATGATGTGGCGATCCCTCCCGCCCGATCCATGCGGCAGCTCCCCGCAGGAAACTGCCGCATGATGGGATATAATGGCAGGAGATCAGGTTTCGTTGTTTGTGCGCCTTCTTTCGATACGGGGGTGGAATGCCCGGCACGAATTCATCGCACCGGGCAGGCCGTATCCGTTATGCACTGCAAAAACGGGGGGTACTAGCGGGCCACCACCAGCGATGTGATGGCAGTCTGGCCCATCGATGATATCCGGACGAAATACGTTCCCGACGGGAGCCCGGCAAGATCGAGCTTCATGCTCTGCTCTCCCTGCTCCATCATGCGGGCATCGGCGGCTCTGCGCAGCTCACGGCCGGCAGCGTCCACCACAATGACCGTAACCGCTCCCTTCTGCTGCATCGTGAAGCCGACCGTAGCCTGATCGCCACGTACCGGGTTGGGAGCCACGACGGCGCTGCCGAGAGTTGAGCCGGGGAGGGTGCCGGGAACCGCGAGGGTATGATCGGCAGATCCCTGCACCGGCATATCCAGCACCACACCGCAATCGGCACCGAGCAGAACCCGGTCGGTGTAGACGCCGAGAGCGATGGGAGAGAATTCCACTTCCACGTTGATGCTCCCCTTGGCCTCGATCGTCAGCGGGGCATTCGGCCCGAGCAGCCTGAAGCCCCTGGTGCCGTCGGCAAGAGAGATCGAGGAGATCGTGACCGAGGCATCGCCGTTGTTCACAACGCTCACCGTCCTGGTGGACGGCGCCCCAACCGTAGCGGCCTCGAAGATGATATCGTTCCCTTTCAGGGTGCTGGCAACTGCGCTTCCACCCTGATAGCTGGCGGAGGTGGCCGTGATGTTACCGGCCATATCGGCCGCATAGATCACCGCCGCCGCCGACTGTGCGGGATCGACCGGCACAAGCCTGTACTCGGCCGTCGGGGAAAGTCCCGGCTGGAAGCCCGGCAGCTCCAGGCGGAAATTGCTGCTCTGTGCGGGGTTCAGGTACACCTTGGAAAGAGGGGCAAGGCGGCTGCCGGAGCGTGCCTGCGAGGAGACCGTGCCGACTACCGAGCCATCGCAGGAGGATGGCGCCCTGATGATGGTGGGCGGCGTGGTATCATCGATCGTGAGATCCTCGGTGAACGCGGCGACCGCATAGCCGTAGGAGTCGTAGCTGCTGAAACCGTAGAGATAACCGGCAAAGGCCGCCGGCGCGCGCAGTTTATAGACACCCGGTCCGATCTGCACGGAATTTCCCAGATAGGCTTTTCCATCGATACGGGTCGCGTACTTCTGCGGAACCGCAGCATTGGGAAGGGAGCTCAGCTTGCGCCAGGTATTTCCATTCGACTCCGCTATCTCGATCTCGTAATAATTGGCCGAGTCGGTAGCCACGCTCAGATAATTCTTCGGAAAATCGTTGTTGGGAGTGGAGAAAACGATCTCCTTGCCATACTGTTCCATCGGGGTAAGCTCCAGATAGAACGGATCGCTCTGCACATCGTCGTAGGCCTGCGAGGTATTGTACTGGAAAACGGCAATCGGCTTATCGGCCGAAAATTCCACCCCCAAGCGCCCCAGAGCGCGATACTCGAACCAGCCGAGCCCCTCCTCCCCGCCGGTCTCTGACAGCGTTGCATATTCTTCGCCGTTGATAAACACCTTGGTATTCTCCTCTTTGGAGAACACGCGGTAGAAATCACCTTTCAGGCGCGTGGAGAAGGGAATGCCATGATAGAGCTTCCCCCACGACTGCGTGGGAAACATCATTTCGGTGATGTGATCGCAGCAGCAGAAATTCAGCAGGTTCGGGATATAGGTACAGGCCTGGCCGGCCGTTACCGCAACAGGTTTGTCGGCCTTGATGATCGCCCCGGACATATCCCCGTTATATCCCACCGTCATCGCCGAATAGACATCGCCGCGGTTGAGCGTCACCGTATAGGTTTCCCCCGCGGTATGGTTCGGCGTACGATGCGGGGTGGTAATGGTAACCTGGGTATTATCATATGGCGCGGTGATAACGAACTGCGACGGAAGCTCCTGGCTTACGCCGATCACCGCGCCGTAGGAGCCCACGATATATTCCTGGCCCAGCGCACTGGTGGGGAGCAGGAGCATACCATCGCTCGTGTAGGTGGTACGGTTCATCACATAGGCGATCACCGGTTCATCCGAGACGATGCGCACCGCCTTGTTCGCATAAGGGGCATCGTTCGGCACCGGAGGCTGGTCGCCCCGTACCACCGGCTGGGCTTCGGCCGGGGTGAGATTCACCGTCACGATGCCATACGGAATCGTGGTCACCGTTTGCTTGAGATTCGGCCCGGTCCAGACCTCCACCTCGGTGGCCGTGGTGGAGGTGATATAAATCCGGACATAATAATCCGTGCTTCCCGGCAGATCCCAGTTCGCCGGGCAGGAGAAGAAGAATTCGGTGCCGGCATTATTCGGTCCGAAGGCCGTGGGGAAATCGGCTGCCTGTTGCGCCTGGAGAGAACCGGCACTTATGGCGGCCAGGAACAACGCGGCTGCGAACGATCGTTTCAGGAGATTCATACTACCCTCTTGTACACACAGTGTATTGTAATGCGCCGGAAGTTGCTGTTGCTGTAGGACCGCCGTGCGGAACTGGCGAGAGCGGAAGAACGGTCCGGATCAGAGACGGGATGATACGCCCGACAGCGTTTGCAGGCAATGCCGATATCCACTCCGGCACCTCACCCCTTTTCCATCCGGATATCAACGCGATTGAAACGTGCGGATGGACCGATCTTTACCGATCACCCATCCGCACGTATTCTCCCTTGTTGTACCCTGGTGTTTTTCAATCGGGACGGCAGCGCTCCGGGCGCTAGCGTCCCACGATCAGCGGTGCCGTATAGATACGGCCGTCGGCGGTGATGCGGATGAAGTAGGCGCCGGAAGGAACCCCGGAGAGATCGAGCGGCATCTGGATGGCCCCCGCCTCCACGATGGAACCACCATCGATCAGCCGCACCTCCTTGCCGGCCGCGTCCACGATCGCAACGCGCACCGAGCCTCGGCCGCTCATCCGGAACTTCACGCTGGCATGATTGCCGCGTACCGGGTTCGGCTCCACCGCAAGAGCGCTCACCTCGGGAAGAGCATCGGCACCCGGCACCGCCAGGTGGCTCTGGCGGCCATTGCCGGCCAGAGCGATGCGGGCGGGAAACTGGCATCCATCTATGACCAACCCGAAGGTGTCGGTACGGTTGCCGGGCTGTACCGGGCTGAAACGAATTCTGACAACCAAGCTCTGCCCCGGCTGCAACTCCACAGTCGCGGGAAGCGGATCTGCAAGGCTGAACCCTTCGGCGCCGCCCAGAAGTCCCGGGATATCGATATTCACCGGAGCGCTTCCGTTGTTCTTCAGCTCGAACTGCCCAATCTCATCGGCCCCCACCTCCACATCCCCGAACTCGACCGATGCGCTGCTCAGGCTCACCGAAGAAGGAATCCCCGGCGTGTAGCGGATGGTGTCATAGCTGACATTGCCGGCCATATCGCTGGCGGCGATCACTCCCTGCGCGGGCCGGGCCGGATCGGTCACGGCGAGCTCGAACGAGGCTTTCACCGAAACTCCGGGCTCGGAGGCGATCGGCTTCAGCATGGCATTGAACGTAGCGCCGGGAACCAGCGCCACCAGCGAAAGAGGGACCGTGACAGAGCCATTATCCGCCCTGGAGATAATCGTCCCGGTCCTCACCGTGGAGCAGAATGCATCGTCCGGATCGATATCCGGCGGCGTGGTGCCCGTCAGCAGCAAGTGTCGCAGATCCGCGGCGGCCGGATAGCCGTAGCTCTCGTAATTGGAAAACCCGTAGATATTCAGGCCGAACGGATATGCACCACGGAAGCGATAGACGCCGGGGAGAATTTCGCCGCTCACGCCACGGTAGGTTGTGCCTCCGACTTCCTCCGTGAAATCCTTCACCTCCGTGGCGCCGAAAAGGCTCGTTACCGGCAGCCACTGATCGGAGCCGGCCACCGCATATTCCATCGAGGCGAATCCCCGGATATCGCCGACAATGCTGATAAAATTCTGCGGAAAATCAGCCGATGGCGTGGAGATATACACCTGCTTCTGGTACTGCTCCACCGGCGTCAGCGTCATATAAAAAGGATCGGAGGAGGTGCCATCGTACGAGCCGGCGGTATTGTACTGAAATACGGCCACCGGCTTGTCGGCGGAGATATCGACGACATTTTTTCCAATCGCACGATATTCCAGCCATGACTCCCCTTCCTGGCCGCAGGATCCTCCGGGCAGCGTCGCATAATTCTGGCCGTTGATGAACACCGTGGTGTTGGGCTGCTGTGCGAACACGCGATAGAAGTCCCCCTTCAGGCGCGTCTTGATGGGAACCGCCTTGTAGTGCGTTCCCCACGATTCGATCGGGAGCATCATCTCGGCCATATGATCGCAGCAGCAGAAATCCACCACACCGGGAACGTAGGCGCAGGCCACTCCGGCTGTCACCGCCACCGGCTTGTTGGAGCGGATGCTGGTGCTGGAGAGATCCCCCCCGGCCCCGACGGTCATGGCGGAATAGACATCGCCGGCGTTCATGTTGATGCTGAAGCTCTCCCCCTGCGGATGATTCGGCGTGCGGGCCGGATTGCAGATCTGCACGGTGGTGCCATCGTACGGTGCGGTGATCAGATATTGCGATGGAAGCTCCTGCACCATGCTGCTGGCGGCGCCATACGAGCCCACACGATATTGGCGCCCCAGCGCATTGACCGGCAGCACCAGCATCCCCTCGCTGACATTATTGCCGAGGTTCATCACGTATACCACAACCGGATCTTCCGCTTCGATCGTAACCGCCTTGCCGATACGGATCTGGTCGTTCGGGACCGGGGGAAGATCCGCGCGCACCAGCGTCTGCCCCTGAAGGGGTGTCAGATCGACCAGCATGGTTTTGTTGGGTTCCGTGAACTCCGACCCAACGACTTCCCCGCCGGCCTTCACGATCACCCTGGTGCGCACCGGAGAGCTGATATACAGACGAACCGAATATCGAGAGGAATTCGGGAGATCCCAATTGGCAGGAACGGCGAAGCAGAAGTTTTTCCCGGCGTAATTCGGCCCTGGAACAACCGGCAGTTTCAGTTCCTCAAGGTTCTGCGCATACAGACCCGCGCAAGCCGATAGAAGCAGAAAGAGCGGAGCAGAGAGTCGCAGAATTGTTTTCATAATTTCTTGCAAATGGAAGAGAACCAGGGATGCCGGATTGGCGATATCGGATGCAGAGCGGCTTTCGGCCGGTATTGGAGCCACGTGAATAATGACCCTGAAATCGGGGAAATGTCGCGCTGAGAGCCGGGTGGATATGAAAATGGGGGAAGAGATCGGGCATCTCTTCCCCCACGCGAGTCATTCCGGTATCGGGCGGTCCAGGAGAATTATCGCGCCAGCCAGCGCTCCAGGCGCTTCCGCTCGGCATCGCTCATCTCTTCGTTCTCCACCAGCTCGTAGCCCTCGCGCTCGCGCGGCACGATCCCGGTCTGGTAGAGCTTCCCCTCGCTGGCGGCGATGATCCTGATCCGCTCGCGATCGCGCGAGCCGCGCAGCAACGCCTCCCACTGCTTTACGCTGCTCACGCGAATCCCGTCCATCGCGATCAGTTCGTCGTCGGCACCGATGCCGGCCTCTTCGGCCGGGGAGTCGCGCCAGACCCTTGCCACCTTCACGCCGGTGCGGCCATCCTCCAGCTGCATCCCGATCCAGCGATCCGCCGCAGCGGGCTGAAACTCCAGATCCGCCCCGAACTTGTTTTCCTTGCGGGTCTCCTTCCTCCGCCACAGCAGCCCCACACGTCCGGCAACCTCCTGCACCGGCAGCTCTTCGGTGCTTCCAAGCCAGCCGAGCAGCCGTTCCCTGATATCCACCCCGACCGCGCCGCTCACGATGGCAATGAATTCATCCTCGGTGATGCCGGTGGCCGGATCGGCCAGATAGCGTTCCATCAGCGCTCGCATGCCATCGTCCAGCGAATGCCGACCATCGGTATCGGCGATGATGGAGAGATCCAGCAGAAGGAAGACGATCCCCCCCTTCAGATAATAGCTCGGGAAGCGGTTGGCCGAGTCGGGCGTGGGCAGATAGAGCTTCACCCAGCTCAGATAGCTGCTATCCTTCACCGACATCGCCTTGCGTCCCGGCACGTCGAGCAGGCGGGAGAGATGCTCGCCGGCGAGCGCCTTCAGATACTCGTCGCGGCTGTAGAACCCGCAACGATAGGAGTTGAGATCGTCGTAATAGCTGGTGACTCCCTCGGCCAGCCAGAGCATGCGCGTGTAGTTCTCGGTGTTGTAGTCGAACGGCCCAAGCTCCGCCGGGCGAATTCTCTTCACGTTCCAGAGGTGGAAATATTCATGGCACAGAAGCGTGAGCAGCTGCACCACCTTTCCCTTGTCGGCGAAGACCTCCGAATCGAACATGTTCACCGAGGAGCGCGCATGCTCCAGGCCGCCATACTGTCCGGGGAGAAGCTGGATGATGAAGACGTAGCGGTCGTACGGGAGCGTTCCCCACATGGCGGCCGCCTGATCGATGATGCGCTTGGTCTGCTCGGCCAGCCACTCGGCGTTGAAATCGCCCGTGCCGGTGATCGCCACCTCGTGGGAAGCGCCGTGGCGCTTGTAGGCAGCAACGAAGTGGTCGCCGATCTCCAGCGGCGAATCGGCGAGGATATCGTAGTTGAGCGCTCCCCATACCCCATCGGCCACCGGGGAGAGGGCCGTGGAGACATGCTGCCAGGGATGCTCTATCCTCACATGATGGATCTCATCGGTCCTCCCCTCCACATACATCAGGCAGTTAGCCGGGTTGATGCAGGCATGGAAGCGGTTCACATGGGTCTGCCGGACCGAACGCTCGTTACCATAATACGTGTAGGTGAGCTTCGCCACGGCCGCGCCGCCGGCGCTCACGCGGAGCCTGTTCTTGGAGATCCACTCGATATCCAGATCGCGTCCCTCCCCATCGGCCGCGCGCACATCCCCCTGATAGGCGATGAAGTCGCGCACCTTGTAGGAGCCGGGAATCCAGTTGGGCATGGCAAGCACCAGCTCCGCGCCGGGCCGGTCCACCTCCATCGTCACATTGAGGATATGCTGTCCGGCGTTGGGAAAGGTGATGTGATAGCGTATCGCAGCGGAAGTGCCGAGAAGCTGCGCGTCGGTCTGTTCTATCGAGTACGGCATGGTTGGAATTGCTGTTTGATCGTCGTTTCACGAAGGGCACAAGTATAGCAAATCCGTACGACGCGGAGGATCAACCCCGTGGCGGCGGTTCTCTGACTGCCACGCCGCACAAGAAAAAGGCCACCCCGCGCACCTGGCATGGGGTGGCCCGTATTGATCCGGGCGGGGACGGGAGATGATTATCCCATCCCGGAGGCGGAATGTCCGTCGGCAACGGCCGTCCCGTTGGTCTCCACCACTACGGCCGGCTGCGGTTCAACCGTGATATGCTTCTGGGTGAAGCCCTTGATAAGCTCCTCCAGATCGATACCGGAGACCCCCTTCAGCATCTCGGAGCTGGTGGCGATCAACTCGGTAACGTAGTTGCTGACACGCGCCGCGCCGCTTCCGTTGCCGGTATCCATCACCGTCAGCTTGCCGATGCCGCGCATCGGTTCGGCGATACGGCCGGCCAGTTCCGGCATCATCTTCACAACGATATCGAGCACGGCGGCCTGGCCGAACTTCTCGAACGCCTCGGCCAGCTTCTGCTTGGCTTCGGCCTCGGCAAGGCCGCGCAGACGGATGACGTCCGCCTCGGCGGTACCTCTGGCGCGCTCGGCATCGGCGGCGGCAAGGCCCTCCATGCGCCGCTGCTCGGAGGTAGCCTTTGCGGAAGCCTCGATCTCGTACTGCTTTGCATCGGCCTCGCGCATACGGCGCATCTTCTCGGCCTCGGCCTTCTGCTCCACGGCATAGCGCTCGGCATCGGCCTTCTTCTTCACCTCGGCATCGTATTGCAGCTCGCGGCGGCGGATCTCGCGCGACTCCAGATCGATCTCGCGCTCCTTGCGCACCAGCTCCACCTGCATCTGCTCCTCCACCACGGCCTGTTTGGAGCGGGCCTCCTGCACGAAGTACGCCTGATCGGCCTCGGCCTTCGCCATATCCTGTTCCTTCTTGAACTCCGCGATCTTCAGCGTATTGCTCTTGGCCGCTTCGGCCACATTGGTATCGCGCAGCAGCTCGGCCTTCATCCAGTCCTCCTCGGCCAGCGCCTTCTGCACGCGGGCATCGCGCACCGCCTGTGCCTCGGCCACCTCCGCATCCCGTTTTACCGTGGCGATACGGGGCTTGCCGAGCGCCTCGAGATAGCCCTGCTTGTCGCGCACATCCTTGATGGTGAAGGAGACGATCTGCAGCCCCATCTTCTTCAGATCCTTGGCGGCAACACCCTGCACCTCCTGCGCGAACCTGTCGCGGTTACGGTATACCTCCTCCACGGTCATCGAGCCCAGGATGGCGCGCAGGTGCCCTTCCAGCACCTCCTGCGCCTCCATGCGGAGCGCCTCGGTGGGCTTTCCCAGAAACTGTTCGGCCGCGGTTGCAACGTCCTCCACCGAGCCTCCCACCTTGATGATGGCAACGCCATCGGCGAGCACCGGCACACCCTGTTCGGTATAGACCTCCGGGGTGGTTACATCAAGTTTATGAGAGAGCAGGGAGATAAGTTCCCTTTTCTGAAAAATCGGCAGAATAAATGAGCCTCCGCCACGAACGATTTTAATTTTCCGTCCCGAATCATCGGACACGACGTTTTTCGCGCCGAGAAATGATCCGGTGACGATCATGGCCGCATCCGGCCCCACCGTCTTGTACCTGGCGCCGAAGGCCAGCAGCAGTATGAAAATCGCCACCACCACGACCACCGGGATCAGGATTGCATCAATACCAAATTCCATAAAAATTCCTCCTCGTTCGATTCAGTGAATATCCAATGATGTTACATACAACGTATCGCGATCAGCCTGCACCACCACCACGGTAGATCCCGAGGGGATGGATATATTATCGAAGCTTGCGGCGATCTGCGCGGTGTGGGATGCTCCCACCTTCACGATCACCTCGCCGTAGCCGCGTTCCGGTATCGGCGTAAGCACCTCGCCGGTCATCCCCACAAGATCGTTCATGGAATAACCGACCGAATTTTCCGTCTTCCGCATCGGTTTGATGTAGAAGAAATAGATCAGCAGGGCCATAACGATTCCGGCGCCCAGCGCCAGCAGAAATCCCAGCACCACGGACGCGGGACCGTACCGCGAAAGCAGTATCCCGGCGCCACCGAATGTTGTGATTGCGCTGACAACCACCGTGGGGCGCAGAAAGGCCAGCAGGTGATCGCCCGCGTGAAGCTCCGCATGCGGAATGTCATGATGGCCCCCTCCCGACACTTCGCCAAGCACCACGGCCAGCACCGTAAAAAAAAGCCCGCCGATCAGACATCCCCAGTAGATCTCAAGCATAGGGGTAATCCTCCTGAAAATCCGGAGCCGCGAACAAGAATCTATCGCAAGCTGCTCGTGATATGCCGATTAGTACGCGGCAGGTAAATGGGGGTTTCGAAAATCGTACGAAAAATCGGACAGGATATTCGATTTTCCGGTATACAGAGGCATTTGCGATCAGAGCGAGTGCGCCCCGGCCTGGCGGCAGGCACAGACCGGATCTATTCGTGGATACTTAATCTCGCGAACCGAGCGTTGTTCCCGTGCCATCATGCACGGCATTCCGGGAGGAGGAGAACCTGAAGAGGGGATCAGACTGTGGGCGGGATAGCCTTTGTGCGCAACATCGTCGCGGCTTCAGCAGGAGAAGGAAGTCAGGAATGGCGCGCATGGCGGCGCCACGATACCGACCGATAGCGCCGATTGGCGCCGCTCTCTATTCCATACTATTATCCCCGCAAAATCAGTTTTCGATGATCGTTCCCGCCTGCCGCATTTCCATGCATCCATCATGCACGTTCCAGCGGCACAGGAGCCTACATCCGCCCGCAAACCGTTGCTATTGCCGGTTCCTCCCGTCATGCGCCCGGATGCGGAGGTGTTCATGGAAGGTAAATCCTACATGATAAATGACAAAGCATATTCGGTGGAATTCCATAATAAATTCGTATCGTGAGCGTTCGGAGGGCAGCGGCACATAGCCGCGCCACGTATCCGTGCATAATCCCCCCGTTCGGTGCGGCGGCGCACCGGGAATCATTCATGAATCGAAAACCACGGAGGAGCGATGGCGCAATCCGCACACAGGCATGGAACAGAAGAGCATCACGGATCATCCGGCCCCCCGTCGGGGTTTGCGCGGATCAGGGATCTGCTTGCAGCTCCGGCGGTTCCCGGCATCCTGCTGATAGCCGCAACCGTTCTGGCGATGGTGCTGGCGAACTCAGGACTCGCCGGAAGCTATCACGCGTTGTTCCAGTCGCATTTCACGATCGGGATAGGAGATGCGCTTCTCTCGAAACCGCTTCATCTCTGGGTCAACGACGGCCTGATGGCGATCTTCTTCTTCGTGATCGGCCTGGAGATAAAACGGGAGCTGCTGGTGGGGCATCTCTCGTCGCTCAAACGGGCGGCGCTGCCGGTGGCCGGCGCCATCGGCGGCATGGTAGTTCCGGCGCTTATCTATGTGATCTTCAACACCAGCGGCGAGGGCTCGCAAGGCTGGGCGATACCGATGGCAACCGATATCGCCTTTGCGCTCGGCATCCTCTCGCTGCTCGGCGACCGGATACCGCTGCCGCTGAAGGTGTTCCTGATGGCGCTGGCTATTGTGGACGACCTGGGAGCGGTGCTGGTGATCGCCTTTTTTTATACCGATACGATCGCTCTTGGAGCGCTCGGCATCGCCGCGATAGCCTACGCCGCCGCGCTGCTTCTGAACATTATGAATGTGCGCGCCCCGATCTGGTATCTGCTTGCGGGGCTGGTGGTCTGGACCGGATTTCTGAAATCGGGAATTCATCCCACGGTGGCGGGCGTTCTGCTCGGCCTGACCATTCCGGTGCGGCGCGTCTACGATGGCCCCGACTGGCTTGCCACGATGGAGCGAAGCCTGGCGAACTACCGGAACCTGCTGAAGCGGGATATCGCCGGTTCCGATGAGGAGCTGGGAGCGCGCCAGGAGGCGGTGCACGCGGTGGAGGCCGCAACCGAGAAAGCGCAGTCGCCGCTGATCCGCCTGGAGCATGCCCTGCAACCGTGGGTGGCCTACGGCATCATGCCGGTATTCGCGTTCACCAATGCCGGCGTACCGGTTTCATCGGAGGCGTTTTCGGCGGCGGCTGCAAGCCCGGTGGCGTGGGGCATCTTCGTCTGGCTTCTGTTCGGCAAGCAGTTAGGAGTGTTTCTGGCAAGCTGGCTTGCGGTGAAGATGGGAGTTGCGTCGATGCCGGGGGGAACCGGCTGGCGCAATATCTATGGCGTATCGCTGCTGGCGGGCATCGGTTTTACGATGTCGCTCTTTATCACCGAACTCAGTTTCGCCGGACGGACGGATACTCTGGATACGGCCAAGCTGGCGATCCTGGCCGCCTCGCTCGCGGCCGGCGTCATCGGCTACATGGTGCTCCGGCAGGCACCGCCGTCCCGCTCGTAAGGGATGGAAGCAGTGGCAAACAACTCCGGGCGCACCGTACAAACCTGGGGCCGGGACAATATTTAGGGGGGGGGCATCGTGCGGGGTGTAAGACCGGCATCGCCTGAT
>JBMDXA010000074.1:0-6545 GCA_048594725.1 Candidatus Kapaibacteriota bacterium | reverse complement strand
CCGGCCTGCAACGTTATCATCTCTATTCCCATGAAGTTCCTATCCTCCTTCCTTGTTCCTTCTGCTCTGATACTGGCGGCTCTTGCGGGCTGCGGCGGGGAGAGCAAGGATGCCCCGCAGCGGGGCGGCCTGCCGGCCGATTCGGCCCAGCATGCCGGGGCCCCGGCCGCCGGCCGCGGATACAAGGTCGTGGAGGTGCCGAACGGCGGGACGATCATGGGACGGGTGGTGCTGGGGGGGGCGGTGCCTGCGCTGGAGGATTTCGCCATCCCGCCGGATCAGAGCATCTGCGCGCCCGCCTCGGAGAACAATCGTCTGGTGATGGGACACGATGGGGGGATAGCCTCGGCGGTGGTGTATCTGGAGGGGATCAGGGAGGGGAAGCCGATGCCGGAACTGCCGGCCACGGCGCGCACGATGGACCAGCGCAACTGCCTGTATGTGCCGCATGTGCTTGCGGTGCCGGTAGGGGATACGGCCCTGTTCCTGAACAGCGACGAGCTGCCGCACAATGTCAGGGTGGAGGATCTCTCCTCCGAGAAGATCATGATGAACGTTGCACAGCCAAAGGCGGGCAACCGCGATCCGCTGGCGATAGAACGTACCGGACCGGTGCTGGTGGGGTGCGATTATCATCCCTGGATGAACGCCTACGTCTTCGGCGTGGACAACCCCTATTACGTCGTCACCGATACCACCGGCGCGTTCCGCCTGGACGACATCCCCCCCGGCACCTACACGGTGAAGATGTGGCTGAACGGCTTCCAGTTGAAGCCGCGCAGGGACAACCAGGGGAAGGTGATCCGGTATGCGTTCGGCGAGCCCATCGTGATGGAACGACAGGTGACGGTGGTAGGGGGGGAGCCGGTGCAGATCGGGTTCAGGGTGGAGTGATTGGAGGATTTTCGATTTTCGATTGACGATTTTCGATTGGGGGAGAAGAGGCTTTGGATTGGGGGAGAAGGTCCGTGGTCAGTAGTCCGTGGCTATTCCACCGGAACTACATGATACCCTGGTAGTCCCGGAACCAACGACTACGAACCACTGCAGCGGGCGTTGGCCCGTGGACTGGCTGACCCGTTCCCCTGTTGGTTTCGTCGCGTTACGCTTTATCTTCAACATTTTGCATAGCTTGCGAAATGGCAACGGAGCCGGGGTCTGTTTCCGGCACGTTCCGTTTCCGGCATACCGGACCGGCACCCATGAGCCCGCCCGGCATGCCCCGCCGTTTCCAGCGGCGGGATGATCCTGCAATCCACATCTAACCGGCCGCGCAGCGAGCGAACCAGGCTTGAACAGCAGATGGCGCATAGATAACCCATGCAGCATACTACTGAATTCCGCCCCGTAGCAGGTTCTGCCAACGGGGTTTCCGCCCCCTCCCCTTGTTTCCCGTCCGTACCGGCGGGCATCCCCTCTTCCATCGCCGTAACCTTCATGCAGGAGGCAGCGGTATGATGGAAACCGAAGGGACCATTCTCCGATCCAGCGCGGTGCGGCGCCAGGCGCGCTTCGGCGATTTCGTGCAGCTTACCAAGCCGCGCCTGACGATGCTCTCGGTGCTCACCACCCTCTCAGGGTTCTATATGGCTACCACCGGCGAGCTGGAGCTGATGCTGCTGGTGCATACCATGCTCGGCACCTTCATGGTGGGAGGAGGATGCGGAGCGCTGAACATGTACGTGGAGCGGGAGCACGACGCGCGCATGCGCCGTACGATGACCCGCCCCATCCCCTCCGGAAAGCTTGCCCCCTCCGAAGCGCTGTTCTTCGGTCTGGTGCTCGCCATCGGAGGGATCATCTACCTGTCGACGGCGGTGAACCCGCTTACCGGCCTGCTGGCCGCCATCACGGTGATAAGCTATGTGATGTGGTATACGCCGCTGAAGCGGATCTCCACGCTGAACACCGTTGTGGGGGGCATTCCCGGGGCGCTGCCGCCGGTGATGGGATGGGCCGCGGTACGGGGCGAGGTGGGGCCGGAGGCGCTTGTCCTGTTCGGCATCCTCTTCTGCTGGCAGATGCCCCACTTCCTGGCGCTGGCCTGGATGTACCGGAACGATTACGAGCGGGGGGGCTACAAGATGCTCCCGGTGATCGATCCCAGCGGCGCCAGCACCAGCCGCCAGATCCTGATCTACACCGGCGCGCTCCTCCCGATCAGCCTTATCCCGATGCTGCATGGCATCGCCGGCTCGGTCTACTTCTACGGGGCGCTCCTGCTGGGCCTGGTCTTTCTGGCGCTGGGAGTGATGCTTGCCTCCACCAAGAAGAACAAACACGCGAAGTACCTCTTCTACTATTCTCTTCTGTACCTGCCGTTGCTGCTGGGGCTGATGGCCCTCAACAGGCTGTAGAAGCCGCCCGGACGGAGCGTGCCGGGGGACGAATCCAGGCCGCCGGAGCATGCCGGTCTCCGGTATGTGCTTCCCGGTGGTGCAGAAGCAGATCCTTTTCTCACCTCATGTTTACGATCAGTCATGGACAACAACGCAGTTGCCGGAGGTGATCTCCCCAGCAGGCGCGGGCGCGCCGGGGTGATGGCCTCGATCGGAGTTCTGGCGGCGCTCCTGGCCGGAGGGTGGTTCTTTTTCAATCCGGCGGGATCGGGGGCGGCACCGGCAATGGCACTCGCCGATCTTGGGACGGTGCCGGATGTACGGCTTACCGAGCGTAGCGGCAGGGCGTTCGGACTCGGAGAGCTGAAAGGGAAGGTCTGGGTTGCGAACTTCATCTTCACCCGCTGCGGGGGAAGCTGCCCGGGGATGTCCGCCAAGATGAGCGATCTCCAGGAAACCCTCCGCCAGGCGGGTGATGTCCGGCTGGTCTCCTTTACGGTCGATCCGGAGAACGATACCCCGGAACAGCTCGCCAACTACGCCAACGGCTATAATGCCGACAAGGAGAAATGGCTCTTCCTGACGGGTGATGCCGCGCAGATGCAGACGCTCGCCAAGGAGTCGTTCCGTCTGGCAATCGAGGAGGGGACCGATCCCAAGGAGCCCATCCTCCACTCCCGGCGCTTCGTGCTGGTGGATCGTGAAGGGCATATCCGCGGGTATTACAACAGCGAGGGGTCCGAGGGAAGGGAGCGGTTGCTGGAGGATATCAAAACGCTGACCGAAGGAGATGCCTGATGAATTTCGATGTGATGATGCTTCCGGCGGTGAACGCCACCCTCAACGGCATCGCCACGGTACTCCTGGTCTGGGGGTTCGTGCTTATCAGGCAGAAGAAGTGGCAGCAGCACAAGAAGGTGATGCTCGCGGCCTTCACCGTCTCGGTGATCTTTCTGATCTCGTATCTGACCTATCACGGGCTGCGCGGCGGCATGAGCACGGAGTTCCGGGGCGAGGGGGTGATTCGCCTCTTCTACTACGGCATGCTCATCACCCATGTGATCCTTGCGGCCGTGGTGCCGGTGCTGGCGATCATCTCTATCAATAGAGGGCTTTCAAACCGGTTCGACAAACATCGCAGGATCGCCCGATGGACCTTTCCCATCTGGCTCTATGTTTCGGTGACCGGCGTGCTGATCTATTTCATGCTCTACCAGTGGTTCCCGGCCGCCGAGACCGCCGTGAGGTAGCAGGCGGGGAGTAGGGGCGACGATTACCGGAGCGTTCCGGCAGGGCGCTCCGGATGGCGTCCCCGTATTCTCCCTTGTTTTTCTCGCGGCAGCGCCTGTAATTGGCAGCTATGAATCGTCCGGCACCCCGTTGTGCCGTATGAGCGCTCTTCGGCGAAGAGCGGTTCGGTCTATCGCGGCAATACCTCAGCAAGCGTTCAATACATGAAGAAGTCACTCCTGCGTCTCTCCTCCCTTCTGCCGGCTCTCCTCCTTCTGGCCGCCTCCGCGGCGCAGGGGCAGAGCTATTACGTCTACGATTTCCTTCGCAACGATGCCTCGGCACGTGCGGCGGCGATGGGGGGGACGTTTGTCACCGTCACGAACGATCCTACCGGACTGTACTACAATCCGGCGCTTCTGACCACGGTGGACTCCATGCAGGCCTCGTTCACCTTCTTCAAGCATCTGCTCGATATCAACAGCGGCTCGGCCACGGTGGCTACCGAGCTTGAGGGGATAGGGCATGTGGGGGCGGGGGTGAGCTACAACAGCTACGGGAGTTTCACGAGGACCGATCGTTCCGGACAGGAAACCGGCGAGTTCGGCGCAAGCGATATCGTGGCGGTGGTGGGCTGGGGTACGGAGCTGGGGGAGGGATTTTCGGCCGGGGTGAACGGCAAGGCGATCTTCTCCGGCATCGAGGATTACAACTCCTTTGCCCTGGCGCTGGATGGGGGCATCCTCTATGTGGATACCGCCAGCCGCGTGCAGGCCGGCCTGTCGATCCTCAACCTGGGCTCGCAGGTCTCCTCGTTCGGTAATGAGAACGAGGATCTGCCGCTCGATCTGAAGCTGGGCATCTCCCATCAGCTTCGCGGGCTTCCGTTGCTGATCGCGCTGAACTTCAGCCGCCTGCTGGACGAGCAGGAGCATTTCGCCGATCGTTTCACCTCCTTCAGCATCGGCGGGGAGTTCACGCTCTCCCGTCCGCTGCGCCTGCGTCTGGGCTACGACAACCGCGTGCGCGAGGATGTGCCGTTCGGGCAATCCAAGGGTATCGCCGGGTTCTCGGCCGGTGTGGGCATCCTGGTGAGCGCCTACCGGCTCGATTACAGTTTCAACAGCGTCGATCGCCTGGGCGCCATGCACCGCATAACCGTGAATGCGATGTTCTAAGTACCTACGGATACGTTCCCTGAAATCCCGGTAGTGTTCGCACGGAGTTCCACTCCGTGCGCGGCGGTAGCAGCAGGGGTCGCGGAGTCAAACTCCGCGACAGCACAGCGCCTTAAGCCTTTTCAGAGCAGGAAGAATGGGCCGCTCCTACGGAGCTTCCGGAGTGGGGAGAAGGGAGGGCCCATGCTACAGACAGGTGCCCCCCCTGGGGGCCACGACAGGTTAACCATAGTGAAATCCGCTCTAAGTAGCTACGGATACCTTTCTTAAGATCCCCGGTACTGTGCGCACGGAGTTTGACTCGGTGCGAGGTGGCAGCAGCAGGAGTCGCGGAGTGGAACTCCGCGACAGCACAGGGCGGAATCTCAGAAAACTTGTCCTGAAGTATTTAAAGGGGCGTCGTCAGGCGTTCGTCGTCCGTCACCGTATTTCATTCGCGGAGATTTCGGGATCAACGAATGAAAGGGTTGCATCGCCGCACGGCCGGCCAACCCGGATTCGCGAGAATTGGCGGCTGGGAACTATCCCGGGCATCGCACCGTTATCATCGGCATGGAACGCCGTATCATCGAAATCAAAACATCCAATCCTGTGCAACAGGACCGTTCGTCGAAAGAGAGGCTGCCGCTTATCGCCGGCCCTACCGTATGGTACGCAATGGCAGGACTGTCGATCCTTCTTGCCCTTTATCTGTTCCTGTTCGCTTCGGCCGGGGAGGAGCGGACCCGCCATGAGATCGCCATCTTCATCGGGCTCTGGGCGCCGATGTTCGGTATCCTCGGGCTTCGCGCCGAGATGCTGGAGCTGCGCGAGGATGTCACACGGAGGAGACGGTAAGCCCTCTTCCTGCCGGAAGATGATCTATCGACGGGGCCTCGCCTGATGTGCGGGGCCTTGCTGTTTTCCCCCTGTCCGGCAGCGGAAATTTCCTCCCCGGATTCAATCCCGGAGCGACTGGCTCGTCGCACCGGAGCGGGGCCGGGATTCCGGCCGTCAGAGAGATGATGGTTTCCCGTGAAGAGCCGGGGGCGCGGCAGAGGGCGCACTGCCGGAGCGTTTCCCGGAGTTCCCGAATTGTCCAGGGTATGGAGTTTTGATCCGTGCGCGATACTTCCATCTGCCTGCGCCGGCATGCCGGCATCCGATTGCTCCTCGTTCTGATCCTCCTGGTTGCGGCCCCCATCGGTGCGGCCGCACAGGGGGCGTTCGCCCTGGTCGATCTGGACGAGAGCCGGTTCCCGGAGGTCTCGGCCCGCTTCATCGCTGCGGATGCCTCCGGCACGCTGCTGCGCGATCTGGCCGCCGCCGATTTCCTGGTCGCCGACAACGGCATCCCCTGCCGGGTGCTTTCGGTTTCCTGCCCGCCCGTCTCCGCCGCGGCCGATCTCTCCTCGGTGCTGATGATCGATATCTCCGGCTCGATGGCCTCCGGAGAGCCCAACATCGAGATAGCGCGCGCTGCCGCCGGCGCCTGGATCGGCGCGCTGCCGTCCGGCGCCTCCGAGTGCGCCATCGCAAGTTTCGATGAGCGGAGCTATCTCAACCAGGATTTCACGACCGATCGCCGCGCGCTCCTCTCGGCTGTGGCGGCCCTGCGGCCGCGCGGCGGAACCGACTACGATGCGGGGCTGATCGCTCCCGGTACCGGCGCGATCAGCGTGGCCGGGCGGGGAGGTGGAAAACGGGTGGTGGTCTTCCTGACCGACGGGCAGGGAGGGGGAGATGAGGATGCCATCGTGGCGCGGGCACTGGAGTCGGGGGTGGCGGTCTATTGCGTTACGCTCGGCATGCCGGCCCC
>JBMDXA010000073.1:0-25258 GCA_048594725.1 Candidatus Kapaibacteriota bacterium | reverse complement strand
CGGCATTGGAGCAACCGGCGCCGCACTCTCAATGAAAATGTCCTGAAGGCGATGCACCAGCTTGGCGAGGCCGATCACGACCGGTTTCGCTCCCGCTCCATGAGCGATGTCCAGACCCGCCGCCGTCTTCCCGATCCGGTGGCCTGGATATGGGTCATCAGAAGAATTCCCAAGCCGAAAAAAACGCTCAGCACCAGGCCGATGGCGGTATCCTCATGGATTCTGCTCTTGCGCACGATATAATCCATCACCACCATGCTGAGCCATCCGGCCACAGCCGCGCCTATAAGAAGCACGAAGGTATTTTTCGTCCCGGCAAGCATAAATGCTATCGCCACCCCCGGCAGCGCCGCATGGGCCACCGCGTCTCCCACCAGCGCCCGCTTCCGCAGGAACGCAAAGCAGCCGATGGCGGCCGAGCCGATTCCGAGAAGAATCGAGCCTATCACCACCATCCGCACATTGAGATCCTGAAGAAGAAGAAAATCCATCGGAACAATCAGGGAGTTAGTAGTATTCGGGTTTCCGGCAACATTCTGAGGAGAAGGGCATTACCGGCGCTGGTCCGTGGTCAGTAGTCCTTCGTGGGCGGCTCGGGTGCCGCATCCACAACCGGCTTTTCCGGGAAGAGGGGGCTCCGCCATGACGACGACGGATTTTCTCCAACAATCGAAAATCTACATCGTATCCCGCCCCGTGCGCTGCTGCTGTTTCATCAGCTCGGCCACTTCGCTCAGCACGTTGAGACGTCCGCCGTATGTTTTCTGCAGAAGCGCATCGGTAAACACCTCGTTCAGCGGCCCGAACGCCACCAGGCGAAGGTTCAGCAGCAGAATCCAGTCGAAATATTCCGGCGCGGTCTGAAGATCGTGATGCACCACCAGAACGGTTTTTCCCTGCTGGCGCATTTCGCGCAGCAGATCCACTATGGCCCCTTCGGTGGCCGCATCTACGCCCACAAAGGGCTCATCCATCAGATAGAGATCGGCATCCTGGGCCAGCGCACGCGCCAGAAATACCCGCTGCTGCTGTCCGCCGGAAAGCTGCGATATCTGGCGCCGGGCGAACTCCTGCATGCCCACCTTCCGGAGCGATTCGTGCGCCACCTCGATATCGGAGGCGCGCGGACGGCTGAAGAGCCCGAGACGCCCGTAGCGTCCCATCAGAACAACATCGAGCGCATTGGTGGGAAAATCCCAATCCACCGAGCTGCGCTGCGGCACATAGCCCACACGCTTGCGCACCTGGGAGAGATCCTGCCCGAACATCCTTGCATAGCCGCTGGCAAGAGGCACAAGTCCCATGGCCGCTTTTATCAGCGTGGATTTGCCGGCGCCGTTCGGACCGACGATGCCGATCAGTTTCCCCTCCGGCACCGTGAAATCCACATTCCAGAGAACCGGCCTGCGGTTGTAGCTCACCGTCAGATCGTGCACCTCCAGAGGAGAAGGCGGCTGCGCGGCCGGGGGTATATCGCTTGTATGGCTCATCGCAATGCCCCTACTATCGTGTTCACATTGGCGGAGATCATCCCCAGATAGGTTCCCTCCGGCGTCCCGGCCGCCCCGAGCGCATCGGAATACAGCTCGCCGCCGATCTTCACATCCTGCCCGCGCGCCCGCGCCCCCTGCACCACCGCCTCGATGGAGCGCTTCGGCACGCTCGACTCCACGAACACCGCCTTGATCTTTCTGGTAGAGATCAGATCCACCAGCCCGGAAATATCGGCAAGCCCGAACTCGCTGACGGTGCTGATGCCCTGAAGACCGCGCACCTCTATGCCATAGGCGCTCCCGAAATATCCGAACGCATCGTGCGCGGTGATAAGCACCCGCCGATCCTGCGGTATCGTCGCAATCGAGGAGCGCACCCACGCGTCGAGCGAATCGAGCCGGCGGATATAGGCGGCGGCATTCCGCTCGTACTGATCGGCATGCGCCGGATCGAGCGATTTCAATTCATCGGCGACCTTTCTGACCGCGCCGGTCCAGAGTTTTACATCGAACCAGATATGCGGGTCATAATTCCCCTCGAACTCCGCCGGGCGGCGCAGCCTGGTGCTATCGACTCCGCCGGCCACCGCAACAACCTTCCGGGTACGCCCCAGCTTCTCCAGCGCGTCCACCATCTTCCCCTCCAGGTGCAGCCCGTTGTAGAAGACGATCGACGCGGTGCTCAGATCGGAAAGATCACCCTGGGTTGCCTTGTACAGATGGGGGTCCACGCCGGGGCCCATCAGAGCCTTTACCTCCGCGAGCGTATCGGCGATAGTACGGACCGCATCCTCGATGATGCCGGTGGTGGTCACCACCTTCAGTTTTCCGTTATCCCGTCCGGCGCCATTATCGCCGCCACTGCCGCAGGCCGCAGCCAGAACCGCGAGAGAAAAGGCCACCGACAGGGAGAATATTCTTTTCAGCATGTGAGAATTTCCGAGGTAATCCGGAGCGCCAGGGTTGCATGGCAACCGATTTCACGTTCAGGAGCATAATTATTTTGTAGCGACCATCGAGAGTCGGGAGGCACCGAGCGAGAACGGTTTTCCCGTGCTCGTATCATAGCCCTGGAAGCGGGTGAACCCAGCTTCGGCCAGCATCTCGACCAGTTCGCGATAGGTGTAGATACGGATGGAGCTGTGCCATTCGGTGATCTCGCCGCCATGGATCAGCGTCCAGCGGGTTTCGGCCCGCCCTGTGGCGTGATCGTATTTCCGCTCCTCCAGCATATACACATCGTTCAGCTTTATCCATCCGCGCGGCTGGAAGTGCGGCAGCAGCGTCTCGGCGATCTGCGTTTCGATCAATATCTTCCCTCCCGGCCGCAACGCACGGGATGAGCCATAGAGAAATTCGAAATCCCCCTGGTCGTCGAAATAACCGAAGCTCCCCCAGTAGCACACTACCGCGTCGAAACGCTCCTTCCACTCCAGGCGGCGCATATCGCCCTGCACCCAGTCCACCTGTACGTTGCGCGCTTCGGCTCTGCGCCGCGCGCGATCGAGCAATTCCGCCGAGAGATCCAGGCCGGTAACGCTGAACCCTCGCGATGCCAGTTCCACCGCGTGGCGCCCCTCGCCGCAGGGGACATCGAGAATTTCCCCGCCGGGAGCGATCCCCAGAAACCGGGTGATTATCTCAGCATCGGCGGCGCTTCGCTCGCGCGGTATTCCGGCCTGCACGGCAATCCATCCGGCGCTGCCGAACAGCCCCCGCCACCAGTCGTTCTCCTCCGGGCCGTTTGCATTCTCATCCTTCATTGTCATTGGGCTTCCCGAATATCAATATCAGATATCAGATCATCCTGCTGTGAGCGCATCCGGTTTTCAGCGCGGCTACCGGCGCATCCGGAGCGACCGGAAATATTCGCCTATCCGGCCGGAGAGCGACGGCTTGTTCTGCGAGGCGGGGCGCGATACACCCAGAGCTTCGTAGACATGGGAATAAAACTCCCTGGAACCGAACGATGCCTGCTCCACCGGATATCCCATGGCTCTGAGATCGAGATACATTGCCGCAGCGGCCACGGCATTCATCGAATGCACGATAAAAAATTTATGATCCCCCTGATTCCCTTTCAGCCATCGGACCACCTCCATACCACAATCCTCCCTGCTGCTGTCGCAGAAGGTCTCCCCGCCGAGATCATGATCGAGCATCACCAGATCGTAGCTCTTCCCCTTCAGCTGGGCTATGCACTGATCGGCGGTCTCCACCACGGTCAGGTCGCACTTCACCGATGCCAGCCTCGCACGTATGGCATCGATCCGGCTATGATCGTCATCGAGAAAAAGAACCTGTTTCATGCGAGATAGGGAGATAGGGCCCCGTTAGTAAATAGTTCGGGATACGTTTTCCGAGATTCTGTGACTGCTACTGCCTGTTCGGGCGGAATTCGATTCCGCCGGTGATAGCCTTCGGGGGCGGGCTACTGGCGATGCACGTTCTTCGTCGATATCGAGAATCGAACATCCTCAGACTTTTTCCTGCCTTCGCTTCGCGTTTTTTTTCAGCGGCTGCACGAAGACGCTGTTGGCGAGCTTTTCGGAGACCACCGATTCGCGGTCGTTGGCAAGGAGGCGTACCGAGCCATCGAATGCGATCTTCTCCACCACGGTCACCCTGGCCTTGATGGAGAGCCCGAGCGACGAGGCATAGCGGAGCAGTTCCGGGAATTCGTCGCTCACGCGCTCCACCGTGGCATGATCCCCCACCTCGATCTCGCTCAGGCGCACCAGCGGGCGATCCCTGATCTCCCCGTTCTTGTTCGGGATGGGGTCGCCATGCGGATCGTGCGTGGGGAACCCGAGGAATTTCTCCAGCCGGTCGATCAATTCCTCCGACTCGATATGCTCCAGCTGATCGGCCAGATCATGCACCTCGTCCCACTCGAACCCCAGATACTGGATCAGGAACACCTCCCAGAGCCGGTGGCGGCGCGTGATGCCGAGAGCGAGCTCGTGCCCGGTTCTGGTAAGCTGCAACCCGCGATACTTTTCGTAGCTGAGCAGCCCTCCCTCGGCCAGACGCCGCGCCATCTCCGTAACGGCCGATGCGGAGATATTCAATTCCTTTGCCAACGCCGCATTCGAGGCCTTTCCCTCCCGGGCTTCAAGCCTGTACAGCGAGCGAAGATAGTCTTCGATGGTCTGGTTAATTTCGATCTTAGGCATACTTAACTTTGAATATAAGCATGGTTAGATACCAGATGCAAGCGGGGAGAAGGGGAAGAGTCAGGCAGCCATTTCCCGATCGGTCCGGCGGGAGACCACCATCCACCTCCGCATTCCACCACCCTCCTTATAACAAGGAGAGAGAAGAACGGCACGAACCATTCTTCTCTCTCCGGTTCCGGACTCCATCAACCCGGAATCGAACATCCGGAATCTACCTGTTCAGCGCGGCCATCGATGCGGTTGGATAGCGATCGCCGGCGGCGGCCCCTTTCGGGAAGACCGTCTCGAGCTGCGCCAGATCATCAGGGGTAAGAGCCACGTCCAGGGCACCGAGGTTCTCCTCCAGAGTACGCACATGCTTGGTTCCGGGGATGGGAACCAGATCCTCCCCCTGTGCCAGCAGCCATGCCAGGGCGAGCTGCGCGGGAGTACATCCCTTTTCGGTGGCGATTGCTCTGACGGCATCCACAAGCTCCAGGTTCTTCTGGAAATTCTCCCCCTGGAACCGCGGGTTCATACGGCGGAAATCATCCGGAGCGAAATCATCCGGGCTCTTTATCTGGCCGGTCAGGAACCCGCGTCCCAGCGGGCTGTAGGGAACGAACCCGATGCCGAGTTCGCGGCAGGTATCCAGCACAGAGTCCTCGGGATCGCGGGTCCAGAGACTGTACTCGCTCTGCACGGCCGTGATCGGATACACGCCGTTGCCTCTGCGGATGGTCTCGGCAGATGCCTCGGAAAGCCCCAGGGCGCGCACCTTCCCCTCGGCCACCAGACCACTCATGGCCCCCACGGTCTCCTCGATCGGCACGGCAGGATCGACGCGATGCAGATAATACAGATCGATGGTCTCAACCCCGAGACGCTTCAGGCTCCCCTCGCAGGACTGCCTGACATATTCCGGGCGCCCGTTGATGCCACGGACCGTGGGATCGCTGGGATCGCGGACGACGCCGAACTTGGTAGCCAGCACTATCCGGTCGCGGCGTCCCCGGATGGCGCGTCCGACAAGCTCCTCGTTGGTATGAGGGCCATACATATCGGCGGTATCGAGGAAATTCACTCCAAGCTCCAGCGCGCGATCGATGGTGGCGAGAGATTCCTGCTCGCTTCTCGGACCATAGAAATCGCTCATGCCCATGCAGCCCAGTCCCAGGGCGGAGACATCGAGATCGCGTAGTTTGCGGTGTTGCATTGATAACTCCTGTCAGATGTATTCTTCGCGGATTGTCGCAGCGCCGGCAATGCCGCACGGCCCCGCGATGCAACCGCATATTCTCCCCTGCGGCAGGAGAGAACGGGTACGATGCGCTTCAAAAAGAAAGCCGCTACGCGCCGGCATGCAAGTATGTTCCAGTGCAGATACATCTTGGAGCGTATGTTACCGCCGATGCTCCACCGGCTCACCGGCTGTACCTTCTCCGCCACGCTCCTCCTGGACGACCGGAGGCACCGCAGAGACAGTAGCGGACTCCATGGACAATCCGCTCTAGAAAATACTATCTCACGCACGTTGCCATCTACAGGAGCAGTTTCATGGGGGGACGCTCCTAACGGAGCTGTATCATTAAAGAATCTGCATATCTACAGACGGGTGCCCCCTGACGGGGGCCAATGCAGACGTATCTGCCCGATGCGTATGGCAGCCCTGCGGCGCACCGTTGCTTTCGGATGATACCCTGGATCTCCGGAAGCATTCAGAGACATTGCTGGCAACTTCGATTATCTACTCACTCCAGCCGCCGCAGGCGGCGGACTACCAACTACTATCTCCCCTCTCACTCCCTCGTCACGCGCAATTGCGCCCCATATTCTCCGGGCTGGATCTGCGTGCCGGCCTTCGGCCTGGGAACCAGATCGGCGAGGGCTATACGGTAGTGCTGGATGGCCGTATCGCGAGCCAGCGTGCGCATGGTGTTCAGGGAGAAATCGACCGGCGGATGATCGGGGGTGATATACTTCAGGTTCACGCGGGCGTTCCCCTCGGTCACGCACTGCACCCCCTCCGGGCAGCGGGAATCGTCCGCCACTCCCTCGAAGGTAAGCCGGAGGTTATCCCCCACGCGGACACTCTCCCCCATCTTCAGCAGAAAGGTCTCGCCGATATCGGCGCTCTTGCCGCTCCCCTCGCTTCCGGAACAGCCGGCGGCGAGCCCGGCCAGGAGGATCAGCGGAATCGTAAATGCTGGTACAGGCTTCATGTTAGTTTCAATGCTTCGTTAAATTGCGTCGGCTCCGGCGCCCCCTTCCCGGCGTGGCGCCGCCGTGGTCCGCGCATTGGGCACGGTATCACCTGCGGTGAAACATACAAGGATAAGCTAAAAGGTCAATAGATGGCGAACAGTGAGAGCACGACCGACAACGGCATCTCCAACCGGAAGGCCGGGCCGAACGGCAACGGCCCTGCGGCGCATCACAGCACTCCGATGGAACGGCTGGAGGGGATGCGCGCCGAATCGAAGCTCGGCGGCGGCGAGAAGCGGATCGCCGACCAGCATAAAAAAGGGAAGCTGACCGCCCGCGAGCGTCTGGAGGTGCTGCTGGACGAGGGGAGCTTCATGGAGATCGACGCGTTCGTACGGCATCGCTCCCGCGATTTCGGGCTCGACAAGCAGCGCTATCTGGGCGATGGTGTGGTGACCGGCACCGGCGAGATCAACGGCCGGCCGGTGTGCGTCTTCTCGCAGGACTTCACGGTCTTCGGCGGCTCCCTCTCGGAGGCACACGCCGAGAAGATCGTCAAGATCATGGATCTGGCGGTACGGATCGGCGCGCCGGTGATCGGCCTGAACGATTCCGGCGGCGCGCGCATCCAGGAGGGGGTGGTATCGCTTGGAGGGTACGCCGATATCTTCCTGCGCAACACGCTGGCCTCCGGTGTGGTGCCGCAGATCTCCGCCATCCTGGGCCCCTGCGCCGGCGGCGCCGTCTACTCCCCCGCCATCACCGATTTCATCGTGATGACCCAGAACACGAGCTATATGTTCGTTACCGGGCCGAACGTGGTGAAAACCGTCACCCACGAGGACGTCACCCAGGAGGAACTGGGAGGGGCCATGACCCACGCATCCAAATCGGGGGTGGCGCATTTCGCGGCATCCGACGAGGTGGATGCGCTCCTGACGATCAGGAAGCTGCTCGGCTACATGCCGCAGAACAACCGTGAGCGCGCCCCGGAGATCGATCTGGATGATCCGGAGGACCGGCGCGACCATATGCTGAACGCCATCATCCCGGACAGCCCGAACAAGCCGTACGATATGAAGGAGGTCATCACCAAGGTGGTTGATGAGCGGTCGTTCCTGGAAGTGCATGCCGACTACGCCACGAACATCATCGTAGGTTTTGCGCGGCTCGGCGGGCAGGCTGTGGGGATCGTGGCGAACCAGCCGGCATCGCTGGCGGGTGTGCTCGATATCGACGCATCGGTGAAAGGGGCGCGGTTCGTCCGCTTCTGCGACTGCTTCAACATCCCGCTGGTGGTGTTCGAGGATGTGCCCGGATTTCTCCCCGGCACCGACCAGGAATGGCGCGGCATCATCAAGCATGGCGCAAAGCTGCTGTATGCCTTCTGCGAGGCCACCGTGCCGAAGATCACCGTTATCACCCGCAAGGCCTACGGCGGCGCCTACGACGTGATGAACAGCAAGCATATCCGGGGAGATTTCAATTTCGCCTGGCCGGGAGCCGAGATCGCCGTGATGGGAAGCAAGGGGGCCGTGGAGATACTCTTCCGCAAGGATATCTCCGAGGCCGAAGATCCGGATGCCGCCGTGGCCGCCAAGGAGGCCGAGTACCGGGAGAAATTCGCGCATCCCTATCTGGCCGCCGAACGCGGTTATATCGACGATGTGATAGAACCCGCCGAAACCCGCCCCCGCCTTATCCACGCGCTGGAACTGCTAAAGAACAAGCAGGATGAAAACCCGTGGAAAAAGCATGGAAATATTCCGTTGTAGGAATTTTCGATTGGCGATTGGAAGATGATTTTTTGCAGAAGTGATTATCAGGGCCGGGGTTATTCTCCGGCCCTGGTCGCATTCAGACGATGCTGAGAATACCGGACTCTATCCGGATTCAATCCAGGATATCGATGGTATCCTGATAAATGCGGATATGTGCCGCCCTGCCGTCCCTGAATCTCCAGAGCATCGACCAGCGGTTTTCGGTGAGACCTCCGGTCACCAGATCGCGCCGGATATCGTGCCCCACGGCCAGCACACGCTCCCCGGACGTATAGAACCGGGCCGAGACCATGGTGGCTTCGTAGCGCACGGCCGTATTGAACAGCTCGAAGCATCGCGCCACCGCCTCGCGTCCACGGCAGGGCCCCTCGTATGCAAGAGGGGTTCTGGCGCCCGGCCGGTTGACCCTGCTGTTCCAGTCTATATCCGGATCGAAAGCGTTCAGCACCGCAGCGATATCGCCCGCCAGGAAATTCCGGTAAATCCCCCTGACGATATCGGTATTGGCATTATCCCGCATCATCTCCGCCATTCTATCCCCCGGCGACTCGATCATGACATTTTCCCCCTGATAATTATTCAATACGACGATCGGAATAATGTAATGGATTCCGGCGAAACGGATGCACTGCTACGGATGGCAACGGAATGCGGATATGAGCGGCGGTTTTCCGGCGATCCCTCCCTGGCCCGTTGCCGGTAGTGCGTGGCAGGAAGACCGCCTGTTATTCCTTCCGATGGGATCGCTCGGCTACCCCCTATGTTTTTCTGCGCAGCACATCGGCGATGATACGGAGCGGCCGCGCCAGATAATACAGCGGAGCAAGCGGGCCCGGCAGCGGCAGGAACGTGCGGTCGCGGAAATTCGGGGTGAGGGTCCAGAGGATATAATAGCGAAGCCGGTCGGCAAAGCGCTCCCGCGCCGCCAGATAGAAACGGCTTTCCTCGGCGGGCATCACCCTGGGCTCGTCCGAGCGGGCAAGCCGGGAGAGAACATCTCCGGCAAGCCTTCCGGCGGCGCTATCAGCGGCCACCGCCGCACGGAGCGTCTGCGGCATCGGCATTCCCCAGAGCGCATCGGCAAGCCGGAGCGCAAGATGCAGTGCCCGCCGGGTGCCGCTCTCCCGGGCCAGGCGCACGGCACGCTCCCAATCGAAGCCGGGGAAAGCCTCCGGCAGACGGGCGATATCGAGAATCCAGCCGAGCGCCGACCAGCGATGCTTTGCCCCATGCAGCGCCAGCAGCAGCAGCAGCTCCTCGGCCGGCAGCGACGGGATATCGGTTCCTGCCAGCGGCACCCGGTCGAGATGATCCCGGAACCGTTCAAGATCGAACGGGAAGGCCACATACCGGGCGAAGAAACGCCAGTGAAGCTCCAGCATCACACGGCTCCCCCCTCTGGCAATCGCAAATGTGCGATCGTGCTCGTACCGGAAATACGCCTTCTCCCGAGCCCCATGCAGAGGAACGATGGGATGGTACCCGGCGGCGGCCAGAAGTTCCTGCGCGGCGGGGATATCGCCGGGACGGACCAGCAGATCCAGATCGGTGAACGGACGGAGCGCCAGGCCCCCGTACAGGCGGAGCGCCAGCACCGGCCCCTTGAACGGCACCATCGCTATCCCCTGCCCGGCAAACAGCCGTGCCAGACGCGCAAGCTCCCCGGCGATAAGGAGATTGTTCCGGAGCGTGATCCCGGCATTGGCGGCGATGCGCTCGCGTGCATCGTGCGGCACCCCTTCCGGCTGGAGCCGCGCCAGCGTATCATGAAGCACCGGCAGCACGCGGTGCCATCCGGCATAGCTGCTCAGGCGGTTCCAATCCAGTCCCCCGCGCACCAGCTCGCCGATCCTCCGCTCATCCTCCGGCCCTGGGTGCGGTCCCACCGCCAGCACCACAAGCTCCGCTTCCGGCGGCCATGCCGCGGTCTCCAGAAAGGATGTGCTCATCCCTTCCCCTCCCTGAAGGCGGAAAGAAGGGGGGTTAATGAACGGCCGAGGCCGCCGCGATATTCCGAATGAGCCTGCTTCATAACAATGGGTACAAGAATACGAAGAAGGGATGGAGAGAGGGGTTAGTAGATAATTCACGTTGCGAGGTACGGCAGAGGCCGCTCCTCCGGAGCTTCCGAAGATAGAGGATAGAAGGCTCCATGCTACGGACAGGCAACACCTATAGGTGCCCCCTACGGGGGCCTATCGAAGCCGGAAGGGCCGATCACGGAAGGGCTTGAAGCAGTGCTTCGCTCATGCGGGCTGCCCGGCTTCGGCTACACTCATACGCACTTCGATTCTGCTGTTGCCGGTCCGGCTATACTGGCCCCCAGAGCCAGCCCCTATAGGTGTTGGCCGTCTGTAGCAACCTCGTTTCCTTCTCCCGGAAGCTCCGGAGGAGCCGCCCATTCTCCAGGGATGACGACGCACCACTCTACGTATATCCCCCTCCCGTACCTCGCAACGTGCGTTAGCTACCAGCAAGAGATGGAGGGATGCATCCGGCTACTCCCCCCCGCTTCCGGACTCCTCGCCCCCTCGTTTTTTGGCCGATCCTGACTTCTTTTTCCCTTATTTTCTCCACGTTTGGGGCTTCCGGATCGTCATTAGAGAGCTTGGCGAAGCGGGGCTGAACCGGGAGGCCACCCCTTCCGGGAACCGGAGACCAGCCCTGGCGGCCGGCGCATCATTCATCATATTATCGCGAGATGTATCGCGGCGCGCGGGATGAGCTCGCGCTCTGTATTTTGCAGCTCTCGTACACGAAGGTTTCCATCTATGCTGTATACATCCGAATCGCTCGAATCGGTGATCGAACACCTGAGCCGCCTCCCGACCATCGGCCGCAAGACGGCGCAGCGGGTGGCATTGTTCCTCCTGAAGCAGCCGCGCGAAGAAGTGGCCGCACTCGCCAACGCGCTGATGAGCATGAAGGACAAAACGCTCTACTGCTCGATCTGCCAGAATATCACCGAAAAAGATCCCTGCCCCATCTGCGAATCCCCCAAGCGGGAACGGAGCGTGGTCTGCGTGGTGGAGGAACCGAGCGATGTGCTTGCGGTGGAGAAGACCAACGATTACCACGGCCTCTACCATGTGCTCGGCGGGGTCATCAACCCGCTGGAGGGGATCGGCCCGGAGGAATTGAAGGTGCGCGAGCTGTTGCAGCGGGTGCACGAGGGGGTGCAGGAGGTGATCCTGGCGCTCAACCCGAATGTGGAGGGGGAGATGACCACGCTCTATCTGGCAAAGATGCTGAAGCCGTTCGGCATCAAGGTCACCCGTATCGCCCGCGGCATCCCGCTCGGCAGCGAACTCCAGTTCATCGACGAAGCCACGATATCGCGCGCGCTAGAAGGACGCGTGGCGGTATAGTCTTTCCAGCGTAGTGCGTCGTTCCCGGCAGGGGAAGGGACGATGAGATGAAGGAGCAGCGCGATCACAGTGGCTCCTTCCCTCTTCTCCTCTCTTCCCGGCTTCCGGACTCCCAGCCCCCTGGACCCTTTTTTTATCGCAGGTATCCCGATCACAATGACTCACGATAACGCAACCCCGCAGCAGGCCGGCACAGCAGGCGAATCCGATTGGTTCGAGGAATGGTTCCGGAGCGACTTCTACATGCAGCTCTACAGCCATCGCGATCAGCAGGAGGCGGAGGATTGTATCGACCTGATCCTGCGCTCCACCGGCCTGAGCTCCACGCCGCAGAGCCCGCGGAGCGCGCTGGATCTGGCAGCCGGGCCGGGACGTCATGCCATCGAGCTGGCCGGGCGCGGCTTCAACGTCACGGCGGTGGATCTCTCCCCCACCCTTCTTTCGGTGGCCGAGCGGGGCGCGCGCAATGCGGAGGTTGATATACGGTTTGTCCGCTCCGATATGCGGGAGATCGATTTCAGCGGTGAGTTCGATCTGGTCCTGCAGCTGTTCACCAGCTTCGGATATTTCGAGAGCCGCTCGGAGGATGCGCTGGTGCTGCAACGGGTCCGCGCGGCGATACGCAATCGCGGCTATTATGCGCTCGATCTCATCAACGAGAAGCGGCTGCGCGAAACCCTGGTAGCCGAAAACACCCGCACGCTGGGAGATATGACCGTCCGCGAACAGCGCACCATCGCCGATGGCCGCGTGGAGAAGACGATCACGATACCCCACGGCAGCGGGGAACGCACGTTCGTGGAATCGGTACGGCTGTATTCGCCGGAGACCATCGACTCCATGCTCCGCGAAGCCGGATTCGAGCCGCTTGGCTGGTTCGGCGATTACAGCGGCAAACTCTTCGACCGCGATGCATCCGACAGAATGATGGTGATAAGCAGAGCGAAGTGAGGCGATTTTCGATTTTGGATTTTAGATTTTCGATTGATTGGAAGATATCCGCACCGGACTCCAGCGCCCCGCTGTCCTTTTTGGATTTTAGATTTTCGATTGATTGGAAGATATCCGAACCGGACTCCGGCAGCCCACTGTCCTTCCCGACTCTAAGAACTAAAAACCAAGAACTAAGAACTAAGAACTAAGCACTAAAACCCAAGCTCCAGCATTCTCTCATGAAACTCCTTCCTCTGCATATTCTTCTGCCTGCGGTGCTGATGGCGGGGTGCGGGCTGTTCCAGACGCGGGAGCCGGAGAATCCGATAAATGCGGGTTCCTCGTTCGAGCCCCCGACCACTCCCACGGTGGTGCTCCGGAATATGGAGTCGGCGCTTGCGGCCACCAATGCCAACGATTACCGGAAATGCTTCAGCGATACCTCCAAGGGGCTGCCGCCGTTCGTCTTCATCCCCTCCACGCAGGGAATCGCCGCCGCCCCCACGAAGTTCAACCAGTGGGGGATCGTTCAGGAAGAGGAATATATCCGCAATATCTTCTCGGAGCTGCAACAGGGGGGCGTCTGCACGGTCTCGTTCATGCCGTCGGAGATCACAGCAGTGCCTATCGGCGACTCGGTGCAGTTCAGCGCAAGCTACAAGGTGAGCTTCCCCCACACCCGCGTCGGCGCCGAGCGCGAGGCCGAGGGGCTACTCCATTTCACACTCCGGCTCTCCCGCCAGAACGAATGGTATATCACCTCCTGGCAGGATATCGTCAAGGATAACAAGCCGAGCTGGTCGCTCATCAAGGCACGCTTTGTGGATAAGTGAGGGGGAGTTGGTAGATCATAGTTAAGTACTCCGGCAAAAGTTATCTGACATTCTTCTTTGGTGTTGTCGCGGAGTTTGACTCCGCGACCCCTGCTGCTATTACGTCGCACGGAGTCAAACTCCGTGCGAACAGTACCGGGGATCTCAGAAAATGTATCCGTAGGTACTTAGTAGTGAATGTGGCCGTTGCACATGGAACTGCGGATCTATCATCCGGTTCCGCTACAACGGGGACGAACCCCTGGCCTTGTTCTCCCCAATCGAAAATCCAAAATCGTAAATTCCGCAATCGTCAATCGCACATCCATATCGCTTCTGGTGGCGTCGCTTCTGGCGGCTCATACGGCCGGCTGCACCAATCCGTTCGCGCCGAAGCTGGAGCCGCAGTTGCGCCCCAGCCTTACCACGCTGGGCGACCAGCGCACGATCGCGGGGGTCTTCCAGAATATCCAGTACGCCTACACCTATCGCGATACGCTGATCTACGGCAATCTCCTGCATCCGGATTTTCAGTTCCGCTACTATAACGTCGAACGGGCCACCGATGTGACCTTCAACCGCGACGAGGAGATCCGCACGACCTACAACATCTTCAAGGGCGCCGATCTGATCGACCTCCAGTGGAACGATATTCTTTCGCAGGAGGGGGATTCGCTGCTGGTGGATATCACCCGCAGCTACACCATGAAGTTCGGCATCAAGGCAAGCGATGTGATCCGCATCGATGGCCGCGCCACCCTCCGTCTCATCCGTAATTCTCCCGACGACGTATGGCTTATCAGAAGCTGGCGCGACGACTCAAATTTCTGATCGCATCCTACCAGCGTCACGGTCTCCGGCATGTGGCCGAGGTCTTCCGCCAGGAACGGCAGCGGCGGGCATATGCGCGCGCGCCCCTTCCCCTGCCGGAGCGCGACGCGCTGATGCGCTCGTTCCGGTGGTTCGCGGGAAAGGAGAATTTTCTCGCCGATTTCCATCGCTCCGCCTCGCTTCGCCTGCCGCTTACCCTTGCCAACCGGAAGGAATTTTTCACGAACCTCCTCCTCTCCTTTCAGCCGTACGATGAGATCCTCTCCGATGCCGAGCTTCCGAGCGAAGGGAAATTCCCGGCGCTCGGGATCTGCATAGCCGAACCGGATGGGGATTTCGACTGGCACCGCGATTATTCCTCCGGCAAGCGCTGGCCCCGGGTTCCCTACAACGCCGTGCAGTTCATGCAGAACGATGGCGCCGATGTGAAATATGTCTGGGAATTGAGCCGGATGTACTGGATCGCCTGGCTGGGCAAGGCCTACTGGGTCTCCGGCAATCGCGCGTGGGCCGCCGACTTCACCCGGCTTATCGACAGCTGGAGCCGGGCCAACCCGGCCAATACCGGCGTGAACTGGTCGATGCCGATGGAGATCGCCATCAGGGGCTACTGGCTTGCCATGGGCTATGCCCTGTTCCAGGGCGCGCCGAACATACCGGATGAGTGGTGGATCGACTATCTCCGCCTGGCGTGGGGGCATGCCGCACACCTGGAGAGGAACCTGGAGTATTTCAGCAACCTTACCAACCATTATCTCTCCAACTGCTTCGGCCTGGTGGCGCTCGGAACGCTCTTCGCCGGAAGCGCCGAGGGGGACCGCTGGCTGGCCGACGGGCGCCGCAGGATGATAGAGGAGATCGGCCATCAGGTGCTCCCGGACGGCGTGCATTACGAGCGTTCGATAGGCTACCACCGGCTGGTGCTGGAGATGTATCTGATAGCGATGCCCCTGCTGGAGCGCGCCGGAGTTCCCTTCCCGGAGGAATCGCGCGCGGCTATCGAGCGGATGGCGGAGTTCGCCCGCGATTACATCCCGCCGGCCGGAACGGTGCCGCAGCTCGGCGATTCCGACGACGGCGTCATCATGAGAGTTCGCGCCGATCAGGAACTGTACGATCACCGCGATACGATGGCGATGGCCGCTGCGCTCTTCCGGCGTCCCGATTTCCTGGCGGCCTCCGGCGGCTACAGCCAGGCCGCGCTGCTGGCCCTCGGGAGCGAGGGGTTTGAAGGGATCAGGGATCTGGCGCCCGCCGCGCCCCCGCTCTCGCAGCTCTATCGCGACGGAGGTTTCGCCATCCTGCGCACCCATACGCTGCACCTGCTCGCCGATGTGGGAGAGATAGGGCTGCACGGCAACAACGATACGCTCTCGTTCACCCTGAGCGGGCCGGCCGGGGCTATCATCATCGATCCGGGCACCTACTGTTATACGCGCGATCCCGCCGTGCGCGACCGGCTCCGCTCCACCGGGGCGCACAACACCCCGGCGCTGGATGGCACGGAGATAGCCGAATTCGATGGCCTGTGGCGGATCAAACGGGATCTGACCGATGTGAAGATCCTCCGCTGGGAGCCCGGCGCCGATCCGGCCATGCCCAGCATTCTTGAAGCCCGTCACAGCGCCTATCGCGCGCTAGCGGCCGGAGCCATGACGGTGCGGCGGCGGTGGGAACTGGCGGGCGATACGCTGGCGCTGCACGACAGCCTGGAGGGAAGCGGGAATCATACGGCATCGGTGCGGTTCACGGTGCCGGAGGGACTGCTCGTGCGAAGGCTCGACGAGCATACCGCCGAGATCATCCGGGAGGGAATAGAGAAGATCACCCTTGCATCATCGCTTCCCCTTGCGATCCGCGAGGGATGGTACTCGCCCAGCTACGGCGTGGCATCGCCGGGAACCTGGATCGAGCTTGAAGCAACGATAGACGGGACGATGGATATCACCTATACGATCCGGCGGGTGGATATTCCGGAATAAATCGCATCGTCATAGGCCTCAATAAATATGTTCCGGCGGGGATGGAGTGATCCCCCGCCGGAATTTCATTTTACAGGCCCTCGCAGACGTGGCATTTCTTGCGGCCACCTCTCCCCGATGCTCTATTTTCAGATTTTATTCTCTTTCCGGCGGGGCACTCGTCATTATCATGATAGACTTCCGGAATTTCCGGTGTCGTCGAATGAAACGCTGCAACTTTTCCCATAGATTCTCCCAGTATTTAGATGAATATCGCCCATTATTTCCATGAGCTAAAAGGAATGAGGTAAAGGATATCGCGGAGGAGAACTCCGCGATATCGGATCTCAAAGCAATCGTGTCCGGATAACTATACCCGTTCCATCAATCGTGCCGTCACCCGCTCCTCCATCCATTGCAGAACCTCGGAGTGGTTGCGGCCGGCATAGGGCCTGTAGATCGGCAGGACCATCACGTTATCGTCGTGATCGACATACGGGGAGAGGATGGCAAATACTTCCTCGGCGCTCATATCGGTATCGACCAGATAGGATGAGTCGCAGAGTTTTCTCCAGGAGGGAAAGCCCTGGATAGCCTTGCGTATGCCGGTGTGATCTCTGCGGCTGATTTCATTATTGAGATCGTAGGTGATGTTGTAAACCGCCATTGGAAAGGATTCTCCTGTAGGATGGTATGTTGAATTGGCGATGCTCTTCGCACGGAATATTCCCTGCGAGGCATGATCGGTAAAGAATGATAATTCGGGTTCTTTTTCGTTGCGGATATATCGGGGGAGGGAAATCATCGTTTCCCCTCCCCCATTGCCGGAACAACCAGGCCCGCATGCCTGATCTGCCCGGTTATTCCAGCGTGCGATCCGGTGTTGTTTCCTTATCACTGCTGGATGTGGAGTGCTCTCTCACCTCCTCATCGACGATGTGGATCTCTTCAAAAACATTCTCCGCATCACTTGAAATCACAACGGTCTCGATTTCCCCATTCCGCAGCTCCCGATGTTCCACCACAGCCCATTCGTACATTCCGTTTGGCAGTTGGCGCTGGAAGAACCGGACCTTTGCAGTGCTGTTGTCCGCCAGTTCACCTATCTGTTCGATCACATCCACCAGATCGAGATCATCATCATATCCGCTCAGATCCATCCCCTCCTCATCTTGCTCCGAGTAATCCCATTCCCCCTCGTTCTCGAACATCTCATAGCCATCGGCGGCAGGCTCCGCATCATCCGGGTTCTCCTCATAGACCGCGCGGGCGGGTTCGGATAGAGGATGTTCGTACAGGCCAACCACCGGCTCCGGCGCCAGTTCCTGCTGCTGCGCCAGTGTCAGTACCGGTGCCAGCAGAACGAGCCCGGCAGCCAAGGGAACTATCAATCTCATGCAAACCTCCAAAAGGTGAGTAGTGTCGTCGTGTGGGGTGTAGATTGGGGGCCCCGTCCAGTTGCGGAGCAAAGATGAGCCGGCAGGCGGGCACCACGGCTACGTATCACCTACATATACGATACCCGCGGGGGCGCATGAAGCCGGCGCCCAGGTGCCGGGCATGCCCGGAAACATCTGCCAGAACCGGCGCGTGGTGTATATTTGCCGGCTACTTTCTAATCTCTGACGATGTCCGAACCGCTCCCAACCGAATATTCCGATTCCGGCAGCCCGGCCATGTCGCCGATATGGCTGGCGATCTGGGCCGCAGCAGACAAGGGGCTCGCCATGCTCTATGGCGTGGCAAGCATCCTGCTGACGATGCGCGTGCTCGACAAGGACGAGTGGGGGGCGTGGACGATCTTCAGCGTGGTGTTCATGGTTATCAGCATGCTGGGGGATTTCTTCATCCTTCAGCCGATGGTCAAGATCGCCTCGGAAAACCCCTCCGATCCCCGCCCGGTCATAACATCGTCGTTCATCTTCTACACTCTGCTCAGCGTGGTGCTGGGGTTCACGGTGGCGCTCTTCTCGGATCTGCTGGCGGCGATCATGAAAACCCCGCTGGCGGTTTCCTCCTTCCGGATGATGGGGCTGCTGGTGCTTACCAACATCGTGCGCACCCATGCCATCCGGGTGCTCCAGATCCAGTACCGGATCATCGCCATCTTCTTCGTCGATTTCATCTATTTCGCCGGGCTGATCGGCCTGATGATCTACGGCACCACCAGCGGCACGCTCCGCACCGCCACCGATATGGTGGAGTACAACCTCATCGCGTTCATCGGCAGCTCGGTGCTGGGGATGCTGCTGGCGTTCCGGCTGCTGGTTCCCAGCTTCCATGATATCGGCATCTCCACACGGAGGCTGCTGCGGCTGGGGCTGCATCAGGGGGGCACGGGCATCCTTACCATGCTCCAGCAGCAGAGCGATGTGCTGATCGTCTCCGGCATCCGTGGCGGCTGGGCGGCCGGGGTCTATGGCGCGGCGCGCACCTTCTACCGGTTCTTCGACTCGGTGCGCGATGCCGCGCAGCTTCTGCTGGTGCCGGCAACCTCGCGGGCATATGCGCAGGAGCGAATCGAAGCGGTGGAGGAGATCACCGAACTTGCCACCGCCGCGATCGTGGCGCTGATGTTCCCGATGACGATCGGCCTGATCGTGCTTGCCCCCTGGCTGATCCCGCTGGTGCTGCCGAAGTTTCCGGAGGCGGTAGACGAGTTCCAGTGGCTGATGGCAAACGGCTTCGCCATCCCCTTTGTGATAGTGCCATCGGTGGTGCTGCTGGGCATAGGACATACGCGCGATCTGTTCCGCGGAACGCTGATCGGCACGGCGGTGCTGATCCTTGCAGGGCTTCTCCTTACCTGGTTCTTCGGAGCGGTGGGCATGGCCGCCGGCGTGTTTCTGGGAACGGCCGTCACCGCGCTGCTGCTTACCCGCCGGATGAACCGCTACGTGCGCTTCACGTTCGGCTCGGTGCTGCGCCGTTCGCGCGGCTTCGGCCCGATCGTCCGCCGCAGGATCGCCGCCTTCCAGGGCTCCATCAGACGGGAGGGGAAGGAGTGAGGGATTTTCGATTTTAGATTTTGGATTTTCGATTGGGGAACCGGGGGAAGGAGATTGAGGGATTTTCGATTGCCGATTTTAGATTTTCGATTGGGGAACCGGGGGAAGGAGATTGAGGGATTTTCGATTGCAGATTTTGGATTGGCAACTATATACTTGAGCGACCCTGAGTAGGCGCTCTCGGAAGAACTCCACGCAAAGCCGCGAAGGCGCAAAGAAGAGGTCTTTCTTTGCGCCGTCGCGGCTTCCCGTGATGCATCTGGCATGCTTGGGTCTATCAGATATATAGTCGCCTTTAGATTTTCGATTGGGGAAGAGGATTGAATCTTCCGGGAGGGGGGCATCTCCTCTTCGGTGAACCGGCCCTACCCATTGCGCTCCCGCCCGGAGACACCTCCATATTTTCGATCGGCGGCGGGTGGTTTGGGATTGGAAAGATCGGGGAAGAATGCTTAGTTGAGCGCCGGGAAGGAAACCATTGCAGAGAGCGCAGGTAGGGGCTGGCAGCGGAACGCCGGTAGCAGGAGAACACGGGCAGCGAGGATTAATCGGGCCGTGCCGATCATCTCCTCCCCCCTCTCTTCCGGCTCCGGACTCCTGGATTCCGTGCCCCTTTTCGGCTCCGTACCCCCTGATTTCGCCACCCAGAATCGACTACAAACATTTCGGGTAGTTCGTCACGAAAAACCCTATGGAAGGGATGAAAATTTGGCTAAGTTTGCCCCCTGAAAGCGACACTAACCCCCAGGTTGAGCCGTCATTAGTAGGCATCAAAAAACGCCGTTTTCCTGACATAATCGCAGTTTTTACGGGGTCCCCATATTCAGGAGCACCTCCCGTTCAGCAACGACGCGAAGTATCTTTCCAACCTAATAGTTCAACGAGATTTCGAATATGGCTGCAACAATCAGTGATGCCCGCCAGCGGGCGATAGCCAACGCTCTTGAGCAGATCGAGAAGCAGCATGGCAAGGGGTCGATCATGCGTCTGAGCGATTCGGCAGTGGTGCCGGTCGATGCGATCTCCACCGGCTCGCTGTCGCTGGATTTCGCTATCGGCATCGGCGGCATCCCGCGCGGACGCATCACCGAGATCTACGGTCCGGAATCCTCCGGTAAGACCACGGTCTGTCTTCAGGTGATCGCCGAGGCCCAGAAGCGTGGTGGCGTGGCAGCGTTCGTGGATGCCGAGCATGCGCTCGATATCCAGTATGCCTCGCGCCTCGGCGTGGATGTCAACAACCTTCTGCTGGCCCAGCCGGAGTTCGGCGAGCAGGCGCTGGAGATCGTCGAGACGCTGGTACGCTCCGGCGCTATCGATGTGGTGATCGTGGACTCGGTGGCGGCCCTTACCCCGCGCGTGGAAATCGAGGGGGAGATGGGAGATGCGCAGATGGGCTCGCAGGCCAGGCTGATGTCGCAGGCCATGCGCAAGCTCAATGCGGCCATCGGCCGCTCCAACGCCATCGTGATCTTCACCAACCAGCTCCGCTCCAAGATCGGCGTGATCTACGGCAACCCGGAGACCACCACCGGCGGTAACGCACTGAAGTTCTATGCGTCGGTCCGTATCGACATCCGCCGCAAGGAAGTGCTGAAGGACGGCCAGGATATCGTGGGTAACCGTGTCCGCGCCAAGATCGTCAAGAACAAGGTGTCGCCGCCGTTCAAGGAGGTGGAGTTCGACATCATGTACAACGAGGGCATCTCCAGGATCGGCGACGTGCTCGATATGGCGATCGATCAGGCCATCATCCAGAAGAGCGGCTCCTGGTTCACCTTCAACGAGGAGCGCGTGCAGGGACGCGACCAGCTCAAGAAGCTCCTGACGGAGAACCCGGAGACCTTTGCGGTGCTCGAAACCCAGGTTCGCGAGAAGCTGGGCATGCGCGCCCCGCAGCAGCTGAACGGCAACGAGCCGAACGGTGTGGAGGCAAGCGAGGTGGCATCGCCGCGCGCCAAGGCCGCCAAGCAGAACTAAGCTCTGCATACCCCGAGTATCATTACAGCAACGCCCGCCCGGAATGGTTCCGAGGCGGGCGTTGTTATTTTCGATTTACGATTTTGGATTTTCGATTGGGGAGAAGGTCCGCCGTCAGTGGCAGTCAAGTACTTCGGGATAGGTTTTCCGAGATTCTCTGATTGGCCTGTTCGGGCGGAGTCAAACTCCGCGACAACACATCGCTGAGAAGATATCCGTAGGTACGTAGTACGGAACGGCATGATAAACGTGTAGTTCCAGGGGCAACGGCCACGGACTACTGACCAGCGGGCGAAGCCCGCGTACTGACTACGGACAGACCATCCCCTACCGCACCGATACCTCCTGCTCTGCGGTCTCCGGTGCGGCGTAGCGCACATCGGTAAGGGTCTTCAGAAAGGCTACCAGATCATCCTTCTCGGCCCTGGTCAGGTTCAGCCGCCGGGTGGCCGCATCGGGTTCATCCCCTCCCCTGTCGTAGAAATCGAGCACCGCATCGAGCGTGGCGATGGTGCCGTTGTGCATATAGGGGGGAGTGAGGGCCACGTTGTAGAGCGACGGGGTTCTGAACCGGAAAAGCTGTTCCATCCCCTCCACGATATTTCCCCGCCCGTAGTCGTGCCCCAGCCTCGTCTTGAGCACCCCCTTCTGGGTATAGCTCTCGACGATGGAGAGCTTGCGGTACAGGCCGTTGTCGTGGAAAAGGTTATCGGTGAAATCGGGGGCGGGATGGCACGAGGCGCACTGCGCCTTGCCGTTGAACAGCTCCAGCCCGCGGCGCTCCGGTTCGGTAAGCTCTGCGGTTCCGGCGAGATGATCGTCGTAGCGGGTGCGGGTGGTTGCAATGGAGCGCATATATCCCTCCAGCGCGCCCAGCACAAACTCCCTGGCATCACCATCGCGGTAGCCAAGCCGGCGCATGGTACCCTCCAGCACCGGCACCGACCGGATGTACGCCCCCATGATCGAGTCGTTCGACAACATCTCCACCTTGCTCTTGAACAGCGGCTCGGTGATCTGATCGTGCAGGCTGGTGGCCCGCCCGTCCCAGAAGAACGTGCGGTAGCGATTGACGTTCAGCAGCGTGGGGGTGTTCCGTACCACCTTGCGTATCCGCGCCAGCCCCACCTCGTAGCCATCCTGAAAATGCGCCGACGGAATATGGCAGGTGGCGCAGGAGAGCTGCCCATCGCTGGAAAGCTCCCCGGCATGAAACATCAGGCGCCCGGCCTCGGCCATCATGCCGGTGGTATCCAGTCCGGCACCGTCGCGGACTGCGGCATCAGGGCCGCCATGGGAGTGCATGCTCCCCTCCGGCGCGGTGATGGAGGAGAACGCAAGCGCCATCGTAAGAACTGCGATATAGGAGCCGGCAACGATGTTCATGGCAGAGCGGGTATTCGATGATGAGGACCGAGGCCGGACCGGCCGATCCTCCGGGGCCACACACGGGAGGGGGAGGAGAATGAGCGATGACGGGCCGGCCCTCCTGTCAGAGAACCGGCCCATCTGTCAACATCGGGATATACCTGCCGGCCTATGCGGCCGGGCCGGCACCTGAGACTACTTCGGGGCCTTCCAGCCGATGACCTCGCCCTTGTCGTTGTAGATCGGCTCGCCGACATACTGCTGCTGGCCGTAGACCGGCTCAACGGCACGGAGGCGGGTGCCGGAGGCAACCAGAAGCTGCACGCGGCCGTCATCACGGGTCTGGCCGAGCAGACGGTTGGTGCGTGCGTCGAAGATATTGACGCCGGCTGCCGGCTGGCCCACGCCGCCGTCGGAGTTTTCATAGTACACGAACACATCTACCCGATGCTGCTCGGCCATCATCTCCTTGGCAGCGGTCCTGGATTCTTTTACGGTGCAAGCCTCGCTGTTCGGGGCGATTTTGGCGAATGCGGCGCCGGTCATGAGCGAGCCCATAACTGCGAGGCTGAGAGCGGACTTAACGAATGATTTCATGGTTCAGTGCTCCGTCGAGTTTAGAGTGGATTGATGAATTCCCTGGGGGAAATTCTCTATTGCTACCAGAGCATTCCTTTCCCGCGCATCGCAGAGGCGCCCGGAGCGCTTCCGGAGTACGGACGGGAGGCGGAGACGGGGGGGATATGGGTAGCCCCTCCCCGATGAAGATCGTTCACCGGAGAACCGCCGCAGGGAATGATGGAAATAATTCAGGTTGATGGAAATGAAACGGATATCAGAGGCGGCACGCGAAGCATCCCGCACGGTTCCGAGACGAGAGGAACCTGGATTCTCCGAGTTTGCCGGAGATGCTGCCGGCTTCTGATAGCCCGATCCATGTCTGCTGTGTATAGCATGTAAGATGACATGAGCCGGCGAATTTGCACACCGGCAAAAAAATGATCGAAAAAACAGGATGGCAGTGGCGGCAGGGATGATGCGACCCGGAACGATACTACCGGATACCCGGCCCCGCCGGGAGCCGGGAAAAGGGGGATTTCAACATTGTCATAATATTGACCGGAACGGCGATGCCCCTCTATCAAAACTCGGGAATCCGTTGTATATTTGGCCCGGTTTACGGATACTGAGGAGTGTTTCGATGTCTTGGTGAACGGTTGATATCAGCTCCCTCTCTCCCCCCGAGCGTACGATCCGACTGTCATCTCCCCCCTTCTCATACTCTTCCCGGACCCGGCATTCGATTGATTGTGAGACGTTCGCATCAAAGAATCCACCCGTTTTCAATCGGCGTCCAGCGCCAGCCCGCACCCCATCCATACCGCCCTGCGTTCGCCTGGCATGTTCTGCAAGCCAGCTTGTGTGCCGAGAGATACCACTGTTCCCTTCAGGCACCTCGGAGCGCCGGCCCTCCCCCACCCTAAACTTCGATCATGGTGCATGACCTGCTCCTTCCGCCGCTCTCAGAAAGCTGGCGAAAGCGGGCGGCCAGCCGGCAGATGGACAAGCTTATAGATTATAGATAATCGCTAGAGTTCTCTCTCGTTCCCGGCGGCGGCATACCGCTACCGCCGCAGGTCCGCTCCCTCGCATCCTTAGGATGGCGGTGCAGGTCCCCCCTTCTCGCACGCTGCCCCCCTCCTGATGCCACAACGCCCCCTCACATCCCCTATCGGTCAGAGTGTGACATAGCCGGCCGGATGCTCACCATGAGCTGCGGCGGCACAGATACTCCAGAAACAGTTCTTCTCCATCTCCCACGCACGGGATATGGGCAACGATACATGACCGGATGCGATACGCCGCGCATGTATGGCAATTACAACCAAGGTAGAATCATGGCAGAACCATTTGTCGGACAGATCATCACGACCGGCTTCAACTTCGCACCGCGCGGCTACGCCACCTGCGACGGGCAGATCCTCCCGCTGGCACAGAACACCGCGCTCTTCTCCCTGCTCGGCGTCACCTTCGGCGGCAACGGACAGACCACCTTCGCCCTGCCCGACCTGCGCGGACGTGTTCCGATGCATCAGGGACAGGGACCGGGGCTCACCCCGCGTACCATGGGCGAGGTTTCCGGCCAGGAGAATCATACGCTCATCAGCACCGAGATGCCGATGCACAACCATATGCTCCAGGCATTCAACGGCGCCGGCGACATGCCCACCGCCCAGGGCAATATCCTCGGCGGCGGAAGCACCGAGAACATCTTCACCAACGTTGCGCCGAACACCACGATGAACCCGCAGTCGATCGGCCTGGCAGGCGGAAGCCAGCCGCACAACAACATGCAGCCG
>JBMDXA010000072.1:0-21773 GCA_048594725.1 Candidatus Kapaibacteriota bacterium | reverse complement strand
GGAGTTTTACTGGGCGCCCCCTGCTGCTACGGTCGCGCACGGAGTAGAACACCGCGCGAACCGTACCGGGGATCTCAGAAAACATATCTGTAGGTACTTACGTGATCCGTCGCCATTCTATCGGAAGACGGGATAACTCTGGCACGTCCAGTTGCAACGTCCACGGACTACTGACAGCGGGCGAAGCCCGCGAACGGACAACGGACTATCCGTTACTGCGGCAGCACCACGGTGAAATGCGCTCCTGCCCCTTTCCCGGCGCTGGCGGCCGTGATGGTGCCGCCATGCATGTGAACCAGATTGCGGCTGATGGCGAGCCCCAGCCCCAGCCCGCCGAACTGCCGGTTGATCTGCGGCTCCCCCTGCTCGAACGCGTTGAAGATCTTCGGGAGCACATCCGGCTCTATGCCGATGCCGCTATCGATCACCTCCACGCGGAGAGCGCCGTCGGGATGGTCGCTGGTGCGGACGATCACGCTCTGGCCTGCCGGAGTGAATTTCACTGCGTTCTTCAGGAGATTCCAGAACACCTGCTGCAACCGCGCCGAATCGGCATGGATGTGATGAGACCGGGCATCCAGCTCCACACGCAGATCGATCCGTTTCTGCTGAAGCTCCTCCGCGCAGATCCCTATCACGTTCCGCAGCAGGTCATGCGCATCAACCGGCTCCGGATTCAACTGGAGCTTCCCCTTGGTGATACGGGTAAGATCCAGCAGGTCGTCGATCAGGCGCGCCTCCAGCTCGATATTGCGGCGGATGATCTGAATGAACGGAAGAAGATCGGCGGGGATGGTGTCGTCCTCTTCCAGCATGGAGATGGTCGCCAGAACAGGGGTGAGCGGGGTACGGAGTTCGTGGCTCAGAGCTGCCAGGAACTGATCCTTGGCGCTGCTGGCGGCCTGCGCCACCGCCATCGCCTTCTGGAGTTCCCCCTCGGTGCGGCGGCGTTCCTCGATCTCCCGCTGCGCCTCGGTAAAGAGCCGGGCATTATCCATGGCGATCGCGGTCTGGGCGGCGATGCCAACCATAATGCGCTCCATCTGAGCGGTGAACACGCCGGGCTCCGGATGACCGAAGAAGAGACCTCCCAGCACCTCTCCGGAGCGGGAGATCACCGGAACGGCCAGGTAGCTCACCACCGGCAGATGCCCCTCCGGCATGCCGTAGTAGGGAGAACTTTTTCCATAGCGGGGATCGTCCCGCACATTGTGAATACGGATCACCCCTTCACCCCGGAACGTGGGGCCGAACAGCTCCGTGGCGCGGGGCATCGGAAAATGCCGGAACGCCTCCCGCGGTACCCCCGAGAGGGTATAGAGCAGATAGGTTCCGCCGTCGCCGTTCAGGACGTTGTAGAAGAAGGAGCCGAACGCCGCCCCGGTAAGCTCCCGGCTGGCATCGGTCACCGACTGCACGATCTTCTCCAGATCGAGTTCGGCGGCCAGCAGCTCCCCGATACTGTTTACCGCCTCCAGCGCCTCGCTCCGCTCCTGAAGCGCCATCTCCATCCCCTTGCGCACGCCGATATCGTTCGAGATGCCTACCACGCCGATCAGATTTCCGCTCTCGTCGTGAATGGGGGAGTTGGTGACGAGCCCCACGAAGCTGCTCCCGTCGCGGCGGCGCAGGATCATCTCCCCCGACCACCGCATGCCACGGCTCAATTCCTCCATGATGCCGGCCGCGGTCTCCCTGGAGGATTCATCCGGCGTGATCTCCACCACCGGGCGCCCCAGTACCTCGCCGGCGCTCCAGCCATAGAGCCCCTCGGCAGACCGGTTCCAGTAGATGATGGTGCCATCCAGCCCGGTGGCGATGATCGCTTCGTCCACGGCATCCAGGAGGATTCCCTGCAACCGGATGGTCTCGGCCGTACGCAGGCTGTCGGCAATACTTATATCGGACACCAGGCCTGCCTGGCCCGCAGAGGAATAGGGCTGATGGTTGTTTTCGCACTCCATAGAGGTCTGAAATAGACTGGTCACAGGTTCTGTGAGCGATCCGGCCGGGATCTCATCCTGCCGCTCCGCGCGGGGTAGTATCCGGAAAGATAACAAACGCCGCAGCAATGGAGCCCGCCATGCCCCCTTCCCCGGTTCCGCCCTACCCGGCCAGCACCCGGTGCAGGGTGGCGCGAAGCTGGTCCGGACCGGCAGGCAGGCGAAGGCAGGCGGAATATCCCGCCCCGAGGCTGCGCTCTATCATCTCCTCCCTCTCATCGCCTGCCAGCAGCACCCCCTTGATCCTCCGGATCGCATTCAGATTGCGGATCAGATCGCTCCCATAGCCATCCGGCAGCACGACACCGCAGAAGAGAAGATCGAACAGGGAGGATGAGGCCATCTGCATGGCCGCACGCACCCCGGCGGCAGCCTGCACCCGGTACCCCTCGGCTTCCAGCAGCTCGCGAACCACCGCCGCCTGCTCCCCTTCCGGGAGCACCACCAGGGCGTTCCCGTTCCCGGCGCAGGGACGTTCGGCGGCCGCATCGGCCGATACCGGCGAGCGCCCCTGCGCCGTAGCCAGCGTCACCTGGAATGTGGCGCCACGGCCCGGCCCCTCGCTCCCGGCGCTGATGCTCCCGCCATGCCGGTCGATCACGGCCTTGCTGATGGCAAGGCCCAGTCCCAGCCCGCCGAACCGCGCGGAGGTGGACTCCCGGCCCTGCTCGAACGCATCGAAGATTTTCGGCAGCAGATCCCGCTCGATACCGATGCCGGTATCGGCCACCTCCACCCGCACCCAGCCGGAATCGACATTGCAGGTGGAGACCGTGATAGCGCCTCCCGGCGCGGTGAACTTCACGGCGTTTTTCAAGAGGTTCCAGAACACCTGTTGCAGGCGGGTGGTATCCCCGTGCACCACCGCATCGGTAGCGGCCGGATCGAACCGGATCGCCAGGTTCTTCTCCGCGATCTCCCCCCGGTAGATCTCCAGCACATGCCGGAGGATAGCATGCAGATCGGTATCGGCGAGGATGAACTGGAGCTTCCCGCGGGCGATACGGGTAAGGTCGAGAAGATCATCGATCAGCAGCACCTCCAGCTCCACATTTCTGCGGATGATCTCCAGATAGGGGATAAACTGCTCCGGCACTCCCATCTCCGATTCCAGTGCCTGTACCAGTGTAAGCACCGGGGTAAGGGGGGTGCGAAGCTCGTGGCTGAGGGTGGCAAGGAAATGATCCTTGGCGCGATTGGCCGATTCGGCGGCCTCCTTGGCCTCCTTCAGCGCGCGCTCGTTGATGGTACGCGCGGTGATATCACGGATGGTGACCGCCGCCAGCACTATCTCGCCGGAGAGAGTGCGCACCGGCCGGCCGCTGAAACTTCCTATCCAGCTTCCCCCGGTATCGCGGCGGACCACCAGGGCCTCCACCTCGGAAAAACTCTCCCCCCTGGCTATCCGCTGCACCGGCCACTCCTGCCAGGGGACCGGGGCGGCATTGGCGTACCGGGCCTCGTACAGACGGTGACAGGCGCCGAAGTGGCCCCGGCACTGCTCCAGGGTTTCGAACCCCAGCAGATCGAGCGCCGCGGGGTTCACCAGCACCGGCTCCCCGTGCAGGGTGGTGATAACCACCCCTTCGGACATGCTGCCTACCACCGCCTCCAGCTGCGCCAGGCTGGCCTCGGCCCGCTTCATCGCACGCGACTGCTCGGCCGCGCGCCGTTCCAGCTCGGCGGTCATCCGGGCGCGTTCCAGCGCAACCGCTATCTGGTTGCTGACGGTCTGAAGCAGCTCCAGCTCATCATCGGTGAAGCCGGCACGCGAACCGGTCCCGAACGAAAGGGTTCCCAGCAACCGTCCATGGGCTATCAGAGGATGGCAGGCATAGGCGGTGATCCCCAGCCGCCGCATCAGCGCGCCCTGCGGACCGGCCAGATCGCGCATGTCCTCCACCACAAGCCGCCGGCCATCGGCGGCGGCCATGCCGCAGACCGCCTGGCCGAACCCGACATACTCTATCGGCGCCGCCTCCGCGGCCGATATCCCGCCGAAGGAATTCAGGCGCAGACGCTGATACCCCTCTTCCACCAGATAATTGAAATAGATTTCCAGCCCCAGATGGGCCGAAAGCCGCTCGAAGACATGACGAAGAATCTCATGCGGCTTTTCGCTCAGCAGAAGCTCGCCGGCGATATCGGAAAGGAGCTTGAACCTGGCGTTGCCGCCATGAAGTACATCAGGTTGCACTATCTACCTTGGGTTGCTACGGTCGGGACAAGAGGGGGCCGATCCGGTATGATGACATACGGATAGCCTGAATGCTGGAACCGATGGAAAACGCCAGCGCGGTTTTTTTATGGAAATGCTGTTTATCGAAGTGCGTGTAGGACGAACGATAAAGGTATCTAGTGCAGCGGAAAAAAGAAGTGTGCGGTGATAGCTTTTCAGGCCGAAATACCAGTAAAAGCGCCCCTTTGCGGGGGTATTACGTAGCCGTCCATACTGTTTGCGGATGGTGGTGCCCTCCCCTGCCGCCCGCAGTACGCCGGCCGGCCACCGGTGCAGCCGGGCAGTATATCTGCAAGAGAACCGGTGATGCACCGCAAAAAAAAAGCGCCCGGCGTATAGCCAAGGCGCTTGGAGGGATCAATTGCGTTTCCTGATGGAATTCGTGCCCGCATGTCATTGCATTCGATTCCGTTCGCAGCAGGCTATGCCCGATGCGGTGGGAGACGATGCGATAGAATACCGGGCATCATTTCCCTACTCCCGCTATTCTGCTCCTCCTCCCCTACAGTCTCCTTCTCTTCCTCCCCTGCACGCTCTTCTCCACGGAACAATTCCATCATGCAGCATCGCCGACCTACGGTTACGCTACCGCCGCTTCATTCCCCAATCTCCATTCCCTGCTTCGTTCCGCATCACCTGTACCGTATGGTCAGCATCCCTCCCGATATGATAACGAGGTTCGTACGACGTCACGATCCCCCGCACAACTCCAGCATCTACATTCATCCCTCTGAACCATCACCCTCTCACCGATCACCGGCCGGAGAGCGTTTCGGCATCCTCCGGCAGGCGATACCACTATACCGTACAACTCATATGCCCCTTTACCGCCGCCATGGGAACCGCTGTTGCGGCCGCCGGAGTCATCCCGGCGCGGGATAGAAGGGAATCCCCTGCCATACGCCTCTACGGGCCGGAAAACCGCTCTTCGAGATACCATCTCCGTACCATCACCCGATCCATCCCCCCACATCATGATACCGCCAGAGGATCAGCCGGGTATTACGTTTCGGAGACTCTCATTGCGTTTCGATGGAAGCCCGGCGCCGTCCCTTGAGCTGGTACACAGCAACGGAGCAGCATCGCGGGGGCAGCTCCATCACTCTAGACCAGCTGCCGGATGGTATCGAGCAGCTTCCGGACGTTGATAGGCTTGATGAGATGCTCGGAGAATCCGGCCTCCATGCTGCGGCGCACATCCTCCTCCATCCCATACCCGCTCAGCGCTATCCCCTTGATCTTCTCCGGCCGCCCCCCGTTCAGCGCCTGTATCACCTCCAGACCGCTCCCGTCGGGAAGGCCGATATCGCTGATGAGCAGATCGAACTCCCGCTGCCCGGCTATCGCCAGCGCCTCGCTCATGCTATGCACCGCGGTCACATCGTAGCCACGGTGGCTGAGCATCATCGTGAGCACCCGGCTGGTATCGATATGATCCTCCACAAAGAGGATGCGCCGCTTCCCTTCCGGCTGCATCGCCATGGGCTGGTCATGCGCACCCCCCGGCTGCGCCACCCCTGCTTCCGGCACCGCCATCAGATCGATGGTGAAGACCGACCCCCTGAACCGCCCCGGGCTTGCAACGCGGAGCGCTCCGCCGAGCTGCTCCACCAGCATCCTGCTGACCGCCAGACCAAGCCCAAGCCCGCCGAACCGTCTGGTGATAGCCTCGCCCCCCTGTTCGAACGCATTGAAGATGCGGGGCATCAGCTCCGGCTCGATGCCGATGCCGGTATCGGCCACCTCGACCAGAATACGATCATCCCCTTCGTTCATCGTCCGCACGATGATCTCGCCCCCTTCCGGAGTGAACTTGATGGCATTTTTCAAGAGGTTCCAGAACACCTGCTGCAACCGTGCGGGATCGGCCTGCACATGATGCATGGAGGCATTCAACTGCACCGAGAGATCCAGGCGCCGGAAGCTGGCATCATCGCGGCAGATGGAGACCACATTCTGAAGAAGCTCGTGGGCATCCACGGTCACCACATGCAGCGGCAGCTTCCCCTTGATGATCCGGGTGACGTCCAGCAGATCGTCTATCAGACGGGTTTCCAGCTCCATGTTCCGTCCTATCAGATCGATCATCGGACGGCAGGCGGGGGAAAGTTCGGGATCTTCCTTGAGCGCATATACCGCTCCCAGCACGGCGGTGAGCGGCGTGCGGAGCTCGTGGCTGAGGATGGCAAGGAACTGATCCTTGGCTCTGCTGGCCTCCCTGGCCTCCACGGTGGCCTCCTGCAGCTCGTCGCTGATGCGTTTGCGTTCGCTGAAATCGGCTACCAGGCCGAGCACCCCCACCGGGACCCCGGCGGCATCGCAGATGCGCGAACTCCAGCATCCCACATCCACAGGCTCGCCGTTCTTGCGGAGGCACTTCACCTCCATCTCGGCCACTCCGGGACCGGCAAGCTCGCCGCGCACCATTTCCAGGAACCGTTCCCGCGATGCCCCTTCGAAGACCGGCATCATCTCCCCCAGCACCTCCTGCGCGCTCCAGCCGAAGATATTCTCGGCGGCGGGGCTCCAGAGCCGCACCACGCCGTTCATATCGATCTGCACCACCGCCAGCGGCGACGCCTCGATAAGGGCTTCGAGCGACTGGTTGGTTCTGCGGAGCGCCTCATCGGCCTGTTTGCGCTCCTGGATCTCCTTCTGGGCAAGGCTGAACAGGCGTGCGTTATCGATGGCCTGCGCGGCGCGATGCGCCAGCTCGCGCGCCAGATCAAGATCATCGGCGGTATAGGAGTGATCCGTCTCGCGCGTTGCCAGACTGATAGCCCCGATAGCCTTCCCGCGCACCACCAGCGGCACCACCATCAGCGAGCCCCAGGCCAGATCGCCGAAGGGAGCGTTCAGGCCCGGCAGCAGCGGCGGCTCCCCCTTGCCGGCCCCGGCATCGATCATCACCGGCTCGCCGGAATCGATCACCGAGGAGACGAGATGACCGGGAGATCCGCGACGGAACGCGTTGGGCACGGCCAGTTCGCCCAGCGCCTTCTCCTTGCGCGGGTCCAGATGAGCCGAGGCCACCTGGCGGACGACATCATCCTCGCCGGCAAGAAAGATCAGGCAGCAATCGGCCAGCTGGTTGACCAGCAGGCGGGCCACCGATGCGAGCGTCACATCGTAATCGAGCGAGGCGGCCAGAAGCTCGCTGGCCTGCGAGAGCACCAGAAGCCGGGTGCGCGCATGCTCGGCATCCATACGCGCGGCCTGTTCCTGGACCAGGAGAAGATCCTTGCTGCGAAGCGCCTCGGCAAGCTGGGCGGTGCGCTCATCCACCCGGGTCTCCAGTTCGGCATTCAGCTGGGTGATCTTCCGTTCGTTCGTACGGCGCTCGGTGACATCACGGAAGAGCCATCGCAGGCCGATGTTGTCCCCGGCATCATTGCGCATTATCATCGCCCTGATCTCCACATCCACCGGCCACCCCTCGCGCGGCTGCACGCAGAGCTCCAGATCCATCACCTCGCCGAATCGCCTGGACTCCAGCAGCGCGCGGCGGAAGACGCGGCGGTCGGGATCGGCGATGAAAACCACCAGCGGCTTGCCGGCCAGGAACATCCCCGACGCCCGGAACATCGCCGAGGCGGTCAGGTTGGCCGCACGGATGGTGCCATGCATATCGGTGACGATATAGGCATCCGGAGCCTGGTCGAACAATTCCTGATAGCGGTTCCGCTCCATCGAAGCCATCTGGAGGGCCAGGGCAAGCTGCTCGTTCTGCGCCAGCAGCTCCTCATCGGCCGCCTGCAACTCATCGGCCACAACGCTCAGCTCTTCCAGCGCCTCATCGGCCAGCGTATCGGCCTGGAAAGCGATCGGGGTTCCGGCCCGCTCGCTCCTGCGTGCCTGCAGCAGATAAAGATGGGTTCGCACCTCTTCTATCTGTTGTGTCAGTTGCATATATCTATGGTTTTAAATTCGTATCGGGAAATCGTTCATCACAACGGCTGTTCTTCTATCAGAACCATCACTCCCCGTATCTCCTCGCCGGCGTTCATCAGCGGGGTGCAGGTGATGGTGCAGCGGATCGCCTTGCCGCGCCGGTTGGTGGCATCGAGCATCAATTTCTCGAACCTGCTTTCGCCGGAAAGACAGAGGCGCAGGGCCGGCCTCACCTTATCCACCGGCAGGCCGCTATCCAGGCTCAGGAAATGCGCTCCCTGTACCTCCTCGGTACGCAGCCCCCACATCTCCTCGCACTGATGGTTCCATACCTGTATATGCAGCGACCGGTCGGCAACCACCACGCCGGCCGGGAAGCTGGCGAGGATGGCCTGGAGGAATGAATTCACCTGGGTGAACTCCTCCCCCTGCTGCCGCAGCTCCTCGTTCATCGTCTCCAGCTCCTCGTTGCTGGACTGCAGCTCCTCGTTCATCGTCTCCAGCTCTTCATTGGTCGACTGCAGCTCCTCGTTGGTCGTCTCCAGCTCCTCGATGGTCGATTGCAGCTCCTCGTTGGTCGTTACAAGCTCCTCGTTGCTGGATTGCAGTTCCTCGTAGGCGGTCTCCAGTTCCTGCTTGGAGTGCCGGAGTTCCTCCTGCAACTGCTTGTAGCGCGTCACATCGGTAAAGATGATCTTCACGCCCAGCACTCCGCTGGCGTTATACAGCAGAGGAACGATCTGGATATCGAGATAGCGTATTTCGTCGTTGCTCGACCTCCACTCCACATCCTTCAGGGAGATGATGCGGCGTTCGCGGTGGGCCTGTTCGATACAGGAACGGAGTTCCGCCGGACGGTAGGAGATCGCCAGATCCTGGAGCGGGCGCCCCATATCGCGGTGGGTAAGGCCGAACAGGACACGGGCCCGCTCGTTGATGAAGGTGACCGAGCCGCTGGAATCGACTATCAACTGCGCGATCGGATCGGCATCGAACGCGGCATCGCGCACGCGCACATGATTCAGAACGGTGCTGTTGAGGAACGGTTCGCTGAAGTGGTCCACTCCGGTCTGGGGAACGACCGCCATATCGCGAAAATTCCCCTTGCCGACTTTCGCGAAGACACGCCGCTTGATATCCACCGGCGCAAACAGCTTGGCGTGGGCGAAGAGCATCTCGGCCTTGCCCAGAAACAGATATCCATCGGGATTCAGCGCGAAATGGAACCGTGCGAGGATTTTGCCCTGCGCCTCGCTGTTGAAATACATCAGCGTATTGCGGCAGGTGATGAGATCGATACGGGAGATGGGGGCATCCTGGATCAGATCATGGCGGCCGAAGATCACCGAGCGCCGCAGATCCTTGTGGAATACATACCGGTGGCCGCTCGGCTCGAAATATTTCGCCAGCATCTCGGCCGGTATACCGGCGATACGGCGGGGAGTGTAGGTGGCCTGGCGGGCATGGTTGAGCGCATCCTCGTCCAGATCGGTGGCATAGATCTTTACACGGCGGATGAACTGCTCCAGGCCCAGCGCCTCGGCCAGCACCATCGCCAGCGTATACGCCTCCTCTCCGGATGCGCAGCCGGCAACCCAGACGCGTATGGGAGCGCCCGCGCCCTTGCCGTTGATGATGGCCGGGACTATTTCGGAACTGAGATACTCCCACGCCTGCTGGTCACGGAAGAACGTGGTGACATTGATGAGGATCACATTGAAGAGGTAGGAGAATTCCTCCGGATGCACCTCCAGATAATCCATGTACCGCTCGTAATCCTCCACCCCTACCATCTGCATGCGCTTTTCGATCCTCCGTATCAGCGATGGACGCTTATAGGAGGTGAAGTCGAATCCCCGGCTCTGTTTCAGGTATTGTACAAGAGCCTCGAACTCCTGGGAGTATTCAGTATTCATGTCTATTCTCTCGATCGTGCAAAAGAGACGCGCGGAAAGGATGCGATGGCCGGAAGAGCGATCTCCATTCCGGCATGCACTGCACCCTATCCGCAGCCCAGGGGCTGGATGCCCGCTCCCTGCCTCCGCTGCCGGCATGAAAGCCGCCCCCCCCGGAAAGGACCGGGTGTGAACCGGCCCGCACCGCTTATCACAGCAAGGGTGCGGCGCACGGCCATGTCCCGGATCGTGGGATTGATCCGGGAACTGCATGCAAACGTTCGACACGAGGGAATGCGATCGCCTATGGTCTCAATCCGCATGCGGGATGTTGAGGGAAACATCCCGGCAGCGGAACACCTGCGGGAGCGGACCATGGCATGCGGAACGGCCATGGCTCGCATCTCCGCTGCTATCACCGGAGGCGTGGGACGGCCACTGTGCCGGACATCATCTCATGCCACGGCACCGGCCTGCGCCGCCGTGGCTCCCGGCCCAGCTATGACGGCTCGCCGGGGGGAACGATCTCCGGAACATCATCGCCGGCCAGCGGGTCCAGCTTCCCGGGATAGTTCTTCCGGTTGCTCTCGCCGGTGATACCATTCTGAAGAAGTTTGCGGATGACGCTTGCGCGCTGATCGAGATCCTGGATACGGCGCTCGAAACGGCTGGCGACAAGATGGTTTGAGCGCAGGCGCGCATTTTTGGCGACCCGGGCGGCAAGCGATGACTGTTCCTGCAGCGCCCGCAGCGCCGACCACAGCGCCTCCTCGATGGCGCCCGCCTGCTCCTCCAGCAGCCCTTCCTGCGCCCAGGCATGCCCCACGCGGCAGCGGAAGTGAAGCATCCCATTCTCTTCGGTCTCCCATAATGCCCCGCCGCAATCCGGGCAGATATAGCCGGAGGGAGTTCCGGTATGATGATACGCGGCAAGTTCCTCCCCTTCCAGCTCCGCCACATCGGCCCCCTCCTCCGCGGAGGACGTCCAGTCCTCTTCGGCGATGGGATCATGAACGAGCTGCTGGAGCACCGTGGGGATCATAGCCAGCGGCACGATATGATCCCACCGACACCCTTTCGATAGCGCTGCGCGGCATCCCGGCATAGGCCGCATCATCCGGGTCCTGAACCACGCAGATCCCTCCGGCGGCCTTGACGTCGCCAAGGCCCAGCGTTCCATCATCGCGGGTGCCGGAGAGTATCACTCCAACCACATGAGGGCCATAGGCGGCTGCGGCGGTTCTGAACAGGGGATCAACTGCGGGGCGATGGCCGTTTTCCTTGGGGCCACGGGTCAGGCGGATATAGCCGCGCTTGACCAGCATATGATAATCGGGAGGGGCCACATAGATACGGCCCATCTGGATGACCTCGTAATCCTTCGGGTGCACCGCCGGAATCCACCCGGCGCGGCTGAGCACCGATGGCAGAAGGCTGTTGCCGAACGGTGCAACATGCAGGCCGACGAAAATAACCGCAGGGAAATCGGCAGGGAGCGCCTTCACGACATGAATCAGCGCCTCAACTCCTCCGGCCGAGGCTCCCATGACGATGATATTATGACCAGCCATACAGAATACCTCCAGCCGAATGAAAACTGTCAAAAAAGGGGGCGCCTTTTACTTCCAGCAGAAGTATCTATCGATATGCTATCGGACTCTGCATCCCCAAAATACGGAAACTATCCGGCAGAGATAAAAAAAAGTTCCGGCATGCCGGGCACATCAACCACTGCATATCGCCCGATGATTCCCGGGCCGGAATCTTCAAGGCTTACCGGGCAGAGCAGATGCGGAGAATCGCGGCGGAAAACACCATCACTTTACAACAAGAGATCATCAAAAAAAAAATCGGTGAATTCATGGGCGGCCTATATTTTTCGGAAAAATCGCGACGGAATATGATTTTCCCGGAAAAATAGGAACTCCTGCAACTCCTATTTCCCGCAAGCGGGATTCGGCTCATTTTCCGGAAAAATTCCACCGGATTCTTCCGTAAATGCTTCCAGCCGGCGATCGGCACCGGGAGTGCCGGATCTACGAATCGAGCAGGCGTGTTATCGCCTCCTGCAATCGCTGGAAGCTGACCGGCTTGGTGAGATGTTCCCGGAACCCGGCATCCAGGCTCCGCTGTACATCCTGCTCCATGCCGAACCCGCTGAGCGCTATCCCCTTCACCGGAGCGCGCTCCCGCAGTGCGCGGATGATATCCAGTCCGCTGCCGTCCGGCAGCCCGATATCGCTGATGAGGATATCGAAGCTGCTGGCGGCCGCCACCGCCAGCGCCTCCCCCACCGATGCCCCGGTAAGCACCTGGTAGCCCTGGCGTTCCAGCAGCATCTTCAGGACGGTGCTGGTATCCTCGTGGTCGTCCACAAGAAGCACGCGCAGGCGGGGGGGTGCTTCCGGCTCCGTCCGCTCCTGTGGTTCGGGGCTTGCCGCATCCCCCGTATCGGAGGTTGCCATCAGCTCCACGGTAAAGGTGGCGCCCTGGCCGGGGCCGCCGCTCTCGGCGGTGAGAGTTCCGTCGTGCATATCGATAAGCGATTTGCTCACGGTGAGACCCAGGCCCAGCCCTCCGAACCGGCGCGTGATGGTCTGCTCCCCCTGCTCGAACGCATTGAAGATGCGCGCCAGCAGTTCCGGCTCTATGCCGATGCCGGTATCGCTCACCTTCGCCACCAGCACCCCCGGCGCGCGGGTTTCGGTGTGCACCGTGACGCGTCCCCCTTCCGGGGTGAACTTCACCGCATTCTGTACAAGGTTGCCGAACACCTGGCGAAGGCGGGCATCGTCGGCCATGACATGGTGGCGCGGCGCCTCCAGTTCCAGCCGCAGCTCCACCCCCTTGCGGGTGAATTCGTTCCGGTAGATCTCGGCCACATCGCGCAGCAGCGCATGGGCATCCACCTTGCCGATCGCCAGATCCATCTTCCCCCTGGCGATCCGGGTGATATCCAGCAGATCGTCTATCAGGCGGGCCTCCAGTTCCACATTGCGGCGGATCATCTCCATGTAGGGCTGAAGATCCTCCGGCAGCGCCGGATCTCCCTCCAGCGCGTCCACCATCGTCAGCACGGGGGTGAGCGGGGTACGAAGCTCGTGGCTGAGCACCGCCAGGAACTGATCCTTGGCGCGATTGGCCTCCTCGGCCGCATCCTTGGCCTCCTTCAGCTCCTGCTCGGCGCGTTTCTGTGCGCTGACATCGTAGCCCACCACCACAAAGCCGCGCACATGCCCATCCTCGCCGATATCCGGAACGTACGAGGTACGGATATGGCGCGAGTCCCCGCCGTTGGCGGAGGGATAGATCATCTCCGAATCGATACGCTCCCCCGTGAGCGCCGTCTCGATATTCCCTCGCACCCGCCCGTAGGTCTCCTCGCCGAACGCCTCGCGCACATGGCGTCCGGTAAGCTCCGTCATGGAGAAGCCGAACCACTGCTGGTAGGCCAGATTGTTGAACCGGTAGCGCTGGTCGGAATCGACGTAGGAGATGAGCGTGGGGGCGGCATTGATCACCAGGCGGAGCTGGCTTTCGCTGCGGCGCAGCCCCTCCTCGGCACGCCGCCGCTCCGTGATATCGATGCAGGAACCGATATAGCCGGCGAAGGTGCCGTCGGCGGTGTATCTGGGAACGCCGGTATCCAGTATCCAGCGGTACTCCCCTCCGGCGTGGCGGAGACGATATTCCAGGCGGATATTTTCGCGCGCCTGGAACGATGCCAGAAACTCCTGATGGCTGCGCTCGGCATCATCGGGGTGGATAGGCTCCATCCAGCCATCCCCCATTCCCTCCTCCATCGTCTGGCCGGTGAACTCCAGCCAGGTGCGATTCAGGTAGGTGCAGTGCGCGTTGTGGTCGGTAAGCCAGATGAACACCGGGGCGCTGTCGGCCATCGTGCGGAAGCGGGCTTCGCTCTCGCGCAGGGCATCCTCCGAGCGCCGCCGTTCGGTGACGTCGTGGAAGACCATCACCACCCCCATCAGCTTTCCGCTGGTATCGCGGATCGGCGCGGCGCTGTCGTCGATGGGAGTGGTGCGCCCATGATTGCCGATCAGCACGGTATGGTTGGCAAGGCCCACGATATGCCCCTCGCGCAGCACCTTCGTCACGGGGCTCTCCACGGTCTGCCCGGTGGTTTCGTTGACGATCACGAAGATCTCCTCCAGCGGCCTGCCCATCGCGTCATCATGTTCCCAGCCGGTAAGCTGTACGGCCACGGGGTTCATGAACGTGACCCGCCCGGCCACATTGGTGGAGATCACCGCATCGCCGATGCTGTTGAGGGTCACCTCCAGGCGCTCCCGCTGCATATGGGCCTCGCGGTAGAGCATCGCGTTATCCACGGCCACCGCCGCACGGCGGGCCAGATCCATCCCGAACCGGAGATCCTCCTCGGTGTAATGCCAGCCCGACTCGGTGTTCACCAGGGAGATGGCCCCCAGGGTGCGCCCGCGCGCCACCAGCGGCAGGGTCATCGCCGAGGTGAAGCCGATGCCAAGGATAAGCTCCAGATCCTCGTCGGTCTTGGCCGCGACCCGCAGAAGCTCCTCCGGGATATAGGGGAGAAATTCGGGCTCGCCGGTACGGATCACATTGGGAACGCCGTGCAGGCCGTCGGGATCGTGCGGGTAGCGGCGGTGCAGCTCCCTGGCCCATTCCACTTTCTCCGGATCGATATGGGCCACGGCCAGACGCTGGATGGACCCATCCTCGGCGAGCATATCGATGGCGCACCAGTCCCCCAGCTTCGGCACCGCAAGCCGGGCCACGCTGGCGAGCGTGGTCTGGTAATCGAGCGAGGAGGCAAGCAGCTCGCTGGCCTCCACCAGAAAATTCAGCCGCCACTGGGCACGCTCATGCGACCGCAGGCCGCCATCTCCGGCGGGCCCGCCGTGTTCGTCCGATTCCTCGTGTGTCGTTACGTCTGCCATGCCTGGTTACTACAATGCCTGCCGGACAATGATGAATACTGCAACGTTCGTTCAAGTACAAAAATCGAGCCGCCCGGTTTCCGATAGGTTCCCGATCGCAGGAGCGGGCGCTACCGGCATGCGCGCCGCTCCCGGCAACGCATGCCCCTCCCGAATCCGGACTCCCCGCGGCATCGGCGCACGAGGAGAATGGCGGCATCGCTCCCCGGCTCCCCATCGGTCACGCGAACATCCGCCCGATGATATCCTGAAGTTTCTGAAAGGTGACCGGCTTGGTAAGATGATCGCTGAATCCCGCCTCGTGGCTCTTCTGGATATCCCCCTCCATGCCGAACCCGCTCAGGGCGATCGCCTTGAGAGGAGGCTGGCCGGCGGCGGCACGGCGCGCGATAAGTTCTCGGACCAGATCATGGCCGCTCCCGTCGGGAAGGCCGATATCGCTCACGAGCAGATCGAACTCGTGCTCCCCGGCCACCTCCAGCGCCGCGCGCACGCTGGCAGCCGACTTCACCTGATATCCCCGGCGTTCCAGGAGCAGTTTCAGCACATTGTTGGTATCCTCATGGTCATCCACGATCAGGATGCGGATATGCCCGTTTCGTGCCGCCGGGGTCTCGGGCGGGTTCCTGCCTGCGGCAACGGCCGGGGCCGGCACTGCCGCCACGGTTCCCAGCTCCACGGTAAAGGTGGTGCCGGTATTCCTTCCCGCACTCTCGGCCAGGAGCGTGCCGCCGTGCAGATCCACCAGCCCCTTGGTGATCGCCAGCCCCAGACCCAGCCCGCCGAACTGCCGCGTGATGGTCCGCTCCCCCTGCTCGAACGCGTTGAAGATGCGGGGGAGCACATCCGGCTCTATCCCGATGCCGGTATCGATCACCGCCACGGCGACGCGGCCGGGATGCGGATTGATGCTGCGAAGCGTCACGCTCCCGCCGGATGGGGTGAACTTGACGGCATTCTTCAGGAGGTTCCAGAACACCTGCTGCAGGCGCGGCGCATCCCCCCGCACCAGATGCTCCCCGGCGTGCAGCTCCACGTTCAGTTGCAGCTTCTTGCCGTAGATATCGCTCCGGCAGATCTCCAGCACCTTCTCCAGCAGATCGTGCAGCGAGACCACCTCCTGATGGATCTGAATCTTCCCCTTCGCCACCCGCACCAGATCGAGCAGATCGTCGATCAGATGCACCTCCAGCTCCACGTTGCGCCGGATGATCTCCACCAGCGGACGGAAATCATCCGGGAACGCCGCATCCGACTCCAGCGCCTGCGCCGTGGCGAGCACCGGGGTAAGAGGGGTGCGAAGCTCGTGGCTGAGCACGGCAAGGAACTGGTCCTTGGCGCGGTTCGCGGCCTCGGCGGCCTCCTTGGCCTCCTTCAACTGCGACTCGATCCGTTTACGATCGGTGATATCGATGCAGGAGCCGATATAGCCGGCGAATGCTCCATCCGAGGAGAAGCGTGGGACGCCGGAATCGAGGAGCCAGCGGTACTCGCCGCCGGCGTGGCGCAGCCGGTACTCCAGCCGGAACGGCTCCTGCGTGCGGAACGCTCCGGAGGAGATATCGCTATAGCCATCCATATCATCCTGATGAATCCCGCTCATCCAGCCGCTCCCCTGCTCCTGTTCCTGGGTACGGCCGGTGAACTCCAGCCAGGTTCTATTGAAGTAGGTGCGCCCCCCTTCGCTGCCGGTCATCCAGATCAGCACCGGGGCGCTGTCGGCCATCGTGCGGAACCGGGCCTCGCTCTCGCGGAGGGCATCCTCGGCGATCTTCTGCGCGGTGATATCCATGGAGACACCCCGCATCCCCGCCGGGCGGCCATCGGCGCCGATGATGACGGTGGAGCGGGCCTCGATCCAGCGTACCTCCCGGTCGCGGGTGAGCCACCGGAAACGGCTCTCCCCGCCGCGGCCGCTCTCGAAGATGGCGGCAGCCTCCCGTGCGGCCCGTTCCTGGTCGTCCGGATGCACGACGGTGAGCCAGAAGTTGGGCGTGCCAAGCCACTCGGCGGCGCTGTAGCCGAGCATCTTCTCCACGTAATCGCTTACGAAGTCGATCCGCTGCGACGGCACATCCGGCTCCCCCCATGCCTCCCAGACGACGCCGGGAACGCTTGCGATCAGATTGTTCAGGCGCTCGCGCTGGCTGCGCACCTCGTCGAAGAGCGCATCCCGTTCATTCTCGGCGGCCTTGCGGGCGGTGATATCATGGAACACCATCACCACCCCCTGGATCTGCCCGGAGGAATCGCGGATCGGGGCGGCGCTGTCGTCGATCGGCACCTCGGTGCCATCGCGGCCGATCAGCACGGTATGGTTGGCAAGGCCCACGATCCGCCCCTCGCGCAGCACCTTGGCAACAGGGCTCTCCACCGGCTGGCGGGTATGCTCGTTCACGATATTGAAAACCAGGGCAAGCTCCCGGCCGATACCATCGTCGTTCCAGCCGGTAAGCGCGCGTGCCACCGGATTCATGAAGGTTACCCGGCTTTCGGTATCGGTGGCGATCACCGCATCGCCGATGCTGCCGAGGGTGACCCTGAACCACTCCCGCTGCTCGTGGATATCGCGGTACAGGTGGGCGTTTTCGATGGCGAGTGCGGCCTTGCGGGCAAGCTCCTCGGCCAGCGCCAGATCCATGCGGTCGTAGTGGCGGGCCGATTCGGCATAGACCAGGGTGATGGCCCCCAGCACACGATCGCGCAGGGCCAGCGGAACGATGATCGCCGAGGTGAAGCCGATACGCCTCATCAGCGCAAGATGCTCGGGGTCGCGGGCGGCCGCCTGAAGCATCGCCTCGGAGATCTCCGGAAAGAATGCCGAGCGCCCGCTCCGTATCACCTCGTGCAGGCCGGCGGCGGATTCCGGATCGGCCGGGTAGCGCTGCTGAAGCTCATGAGCCCATGCGATCTTATTCTCATCGACATGCGCCACGGCCAGCCGCCGCAGCTCGCCGTTTTCATCGAGGATATCCACGGCGCACCAGTCGGCGATTCTGGGAACCGCCTGATGGGCCAGACGGGAGAGGGTCAGCTCATAGTCGAGCGAGGAGCCGAGAAGCTCTCCGGATTCGTACAGGAACTGCTGCTCCAGCTCGCGCTTGCGGCGCTCGGAGACATCATGAAAGACCATGATGACGCCGGCGAGGCGATCGGAGGAATCGCGGATCGGCGCGGCGCTATCCTCGATCGGGATCTCCCGGCCGTTCCTGGCGATCAGCACCGTGTGGTTTGCCAGTCCCACGATGATCCCCTGCTGCAACACCTTCTCCACCGGACTCTCCACCGGCAGGCGGGTTTCCTCGTTGACGATAGTGAAGATATCGGCCAGCGGCCTGCCGGATGCCTCCTGCTCCGGCCAGCCGGTAAGCTCCTGCGCCACGGCGTTCATGAAGGTGACGCGCCCGGCGGCGTCGGTGGCGATCACCGCATCGCCGATGCTGCGGATGGTGGTGGCGAGCCATTCCCTGTTTTCGCCCGCGCGCCGGCTGGCACGCGAGCGGGATTCGCTCAGCACCGAGATCACTATCGCGATGAACAGGAAGATGAGGATCTGCACGATCCCCGCCCCATCCATCAGCAGCGACTGGCGCGGGTTGAGGAAGATATAATCCACCGACACCACCCCCACGAGCGCCGCCAGCAGCCCGGCACGGAACCCTCCGAAGGTGGCCGAGACCACCACACCGGCAAAGAAGAAGATGAAGACGGTACGCTCGAGATCTTCTTCGAACAACAACGTCAGGGCAAGCGCCACGGCCGACGAAACGATCGCCACGCCGTACCGTCGCACCGATGTACGTTGTATAAGGTCCATTACTGTTTCTCCAAGAAATAGCAGTCGGGGGGTCCGGAAATCGGGGAGAAGGAAAAAGAGCCAGACGAAGAAAACGAACGAAGGGAACGGGACGGCCGGCCATTCCCTTCTCCCGGCTCTGTGCTACGTACGCGGGCAGACGTTTGCAGAGATGGGTTCTCGCGGAGCCGAACTCCGCCCGAACAGGCCGGCGAACACCAAAGAATCCCGGACAACGTTCCCGCAGGCACTTCACTACGAACCATTCATTATCTATTATCTCCGCCCCTGAAACCTGTTGTAGTCTTATAAGATGTGTATTCGGATGGGCTGGTGCAAGCGGGTTTCGCCGCAGAGGGAACGCAGGAGCGGATGATGAGAGCGTGATGCCGCCGCGGCGGGAGATGGGGGTGGATCAGCGCCGGGGAAAGATGAGGGAACGGAAACAGAAACGCCGCACATCCTGGTAGAGGTGCGGCGTTCTGAGATACCGACACAGTGCGAGACTGTCGTCTGGCGTATCGCGTCAATCAGCCCTCGTACTGCGCCCGTCTTGTCGAGCAATCCGGAGGAGCGAAGGTACTTCGCCTCCACCGCCTGCCACGGGTGCGGCTGACAACAGGAGTTCCTTGAAAGATCTTCCGGACGGAACGATACTGGCATATCCTTCCGCACTGGCGGATCTGACGGAGGAGTTTTCAAAAGCGGTCTTGAATCATGGCCGACACCGCGGCCGGCGGTAACCCGAAATCTCTTCTGCGAGCCCATGTCCTGGAGTGCATGAGTAGCCGGCAGCCGATCTTCACGGATATATCGTCGGACAGCGGGTGCACTGCCTGCCAGAATAGCGCCACCGGAACGAGTCTAACCCTTACCCTTCCCGGCAGGACGGCCGACAACCGTCTGTGCGCACCGCTTGCATACAACCGGAACTGTCCGAACGGAAAGCGTTTGACCAAAAACGACTTCACCGCCATAGACGTTCGCAACGAGAGCGATCCCGGCAATATGGGCTTGAATGAAGCTCCGGCGAAGGACGAACTAAACGCCTCGGCCTCATCTGGAGGAATACCAACCCCTAGTGATAATCAGATACGTGCTTGTTCTGTAGCAGTATATCTGGACGCCGCTAATCTACGCAAGAGAACCGTTCGATGCAATTGATGGGAGGATAATATTGGAGGATGGTGTCTCAACCCGGTTGCAGGCCGCTCCGGGGTGAAAGCGAACCAGGGAACGGGTACGAAGAAGCCGGGAAGAAGAAGATGGACCGATCGCACTACCATCCTCATCGCCCCGGCTCACGGGTTCCAGACTTCCGGAGACCTGTCCTACCCCGCCATCCGCCGGCACTCTTCAGCACAACGGAAGCAGGCTTCGGCGCAGCGCTGGCAATGTTCCATATGGGTATGCCGGGCGCATTCCTCGCCGCAGGCCTGGCAGATCTCGGCACAGAGCCGGCAGAACTGCGCGGCGAACCGGGAATCGCGCGCCATCAGTTGCGCGGCCAGAAGGCAGATCGCCGTGCAATCGCGGTCCAGTTGTATGCAGCGCACCATCGCCTTGACGTCCTCTTCTTGCAGACATGCGGTGGCACATCTCTCGCACTCGCTGGCACAGGCGTAACAGGCCTGTATGCACTCATGATACTTCTCATCGGCCATACGGTATTCTCCAGGCTGGTTCGGTTATCCACCCCGGCCGGGCGGCCGGGGTGGACGGAACGGTCGCAAAAATCACACCCGGGGGGCAGAGGGGGCTATCATGCCGCCGGGGCAACCGTGACAACGAACGGAGCGGTGATGATCCGCCCCTTGTGCTGGAACTGTCCCCAGACCTTGTAGAGTCCGGGCTTCGGGAAGTTGGTATGGAACATCACATCCGGGGCGCCGTTCCTGGCGGCCGGCTTGGCATCGGCCGGAGCCGGCTTGGCGGCGCCGGCAGCGGGGGCACCACCTCCGTGCGCGCTATGATCCATATCGCCATCCATCGGATGGGTATGCAGATAGGTGGTGGCATCGCTGGAGAGGATCACCGCATGCCCCATGGCCCCCAGATAGGGCTCGATCTCCGCCAGCGGCGTTCCATCCTTGTCGCGCACCTGGAAGTGGAGCATGGCATCCTCGCCGGCCACCAGCTTGGAGGGCATCGGCATCAGCGCCACCTGGTAGGGGTCGCCTCCGGTGAACTCCGGCTCCCCTTCCGGGATGGAGGTCACCCGCTTGACCATCCATGCGCCCTGCATGGTGTCCGGGGCGGTTACGCCGGGAGGGGCAACCGCCGGCGCGCTGGCCGTGGCGAACAGATGCTCGGCCACCTCATGCTCCCCTCCTTTGGGCGTATAGTCAGCATAGAGCTTGTAGCCGCCGGCGCGGGGCATCGTGGTCTGCACCGTAAAGACGCCATCCCCCTTGTACTCCGGGTGGATATGGTTGAACCACCCAAGATCGCTGGAGACGAGGATCAGGTGGAGCAGCTTCTCATGCACCACATCGAAATCCTTCACAGGCTCGCCGCTCTTGGCATCGACGATCTTCAGCGTCATCGTGAAGGGCTTGCCGGGGGCTATCTCCGCCGGCTGGCTGCTGAATTCCAGCCGCGTGCTGTGGGTGTGCGCGGTCATCTCCGAAGCGGGGTCATCGTGATGATGCCCGCCGGTCGTGGCGGCCGCTGTGCTATCGGCCGGAACATCCCCCTTCTCCCCCCCCCCGCATCCGGCGGCCAGCATCCCCCCGCCCATCATCAGCGCCACCATCGAGCAGCGTGCCGCCAGGGCAAATCCGGCGGCGCGCCCGGTTCTACGTGAATCGTTTCCCATGATTGATCTATTCTCCTTGAGAGTTTCTGATATGTCGTTGTTCGGAATTCAATTGAAAGACGGATACCGGCGGCATAGCTCCGGGAATGCGGTGGTGCGGACGGGAAGCAACCCGCACCGCACCACCCCCCATCAACATCCCTCGCCCTGCGTGGTCAGCACATCGAACCCGGCAACCTCGATAGCCCCGACGA
>JBMDXA010000071.1:0-2567 GCA_048594725.1 Candidatus Kapaibacteriota bacterium | reverse complement strand
GCCCGAATCAATCGGTACGTAGGTAATCCCGTTTCTCAATAAGGAAAGCAAGATCACAACCATCCATTCCGAACGTTCGATAAAAACAGCTACCCGATCTCCCTTATTTACACCCAAACGGTCCTTTATAAAATGACCCAGCTGGTTCGAACGCTCTTCCAGCTCGCGGTAGCTCAGCTCGGACTCCCCGAACACCACCGCCACCGAATCCGGCGTGCGCGCCGCCTGCTCCGCAAACAGCTCCGGAACCGTCCTGTCACCAGGATGATCCGCCCCCGTCGCATTGAAAACCTCAACCAGCTGCACCCGCTCCCCCGCCGTCAGCAGCTCCAGGTCACCGACCGGGCTGCCGGGACTCTTTACTATCGAACCCAGCAGTTCGCCGTAATGAACCGCCATCCGCGATACCGTATCCTCCTTGTACAGGTCCGTGCAGTATTCCACGCTGCCGTACAGAACGCCCCCCCTTTCCGCCAGCGAAAACGACAGGTCGAACTTCGAGGTCCCGTGCCCCGGATCTTCGACCGTAAGATCAAGGCCCGATAGACTCTTTTGGTCCACCTCCGCCGCCTCGTTGTTCTGAAGGTCGAACATCACCTGGAACAGCGGGCTCCGGCCGGTGTCCCGGTCATTCACCGCTGCATCCACCACCTTCTCAAAGGGAACATCCTGGTGCTCATAGGCCCCCATCGCCGTCTCACGGACCTGGGCCAATAACTCCCTGAACGTTTGATCACCGCTCACCCTGCTCCGCAAAGCCAGCGTGTTTACAAAAAAACCGACCAGACCCTCTATCTCATGCTGACCGCGGTTCGCTACCGCACTCCCCACACAGATATCCCCCTGCCCGCTGTAACGGTAAAGCAGCACCTTAAATGCCGACAGCAACACCATGAAAAGGGTGGCCCCCTCCGAACGGCAGATGCCGTGCAGTTCCGATGTTATCCCTTTATCTATCGTAAACGTCACCACCGAACCACGGATGCCCTGAACCGCGGGACGCGGGTAATCGGTCGGCAGATCCAGCGGCTGTACCCCCTCCAAGCGGTCCCGCCAATAACCCAGCCTCTTCGACAATACCTCCCCCTGCAGATACCCGCGCTGCCAGATCGAATAATCCGCATACTGAACAGGTAGATCCCCAAGTGCCGCCGCCTGCCCCGTTACCCCTGAATTGTACAGTGCCGCCAGCTCCCTCACAAGGATCGGCAAAGACCACCCGTCAGAGGATATATGGTGCAGCGTAAGGACCAGTACATGATCCCCCTCGGCTACACGGATCAGGTCCGCGCGCAGCTTGTGATCCCGCGAAAGGTCAAATGCCGGGCCCGTAAGCTCCGCTATCTTCTCCCGGAGCAATCCCGGGTCCGGAACATATAACGCATCCAATATGGAACCGGGATCCCAGCTGTCTCGGGCAAGTATCCGCTGGTAGGCGCAGCCGTCTTCCTCCTCTATCACCGTCCGCAGTACTTCATGCCGGTTCATTACACCCTGGATTGCATGCGCCAGCGCTTCCCCGTCGACGGGACCCCTCATCCTCAGAACAGATGGTATATGGTACTGGACGCTCCCTTCCAAACGGTCGATGAACCATAACCGCTCCTGACCGAACGATAAAGGTATGCGCGCAGGACGGGGTTCATATACTTTGATCGATGGAACCCTTTCATCCGCGATGCCCCCTTCAAGCTTTGGGGACAACTGCCTTACCGTCGGGTATGTAAATACATCCCTAACCGTTAGCTCCGCATCCAGCTGTCTCCGTATCGCCGATATCACCCTTGTCACCAGCAGCGAATGCCCCCCAAGCTCGAAGAAATCGTCATCGATCCCAACACGGTCCACACCGAGCAGCCCCTCCCAGATCTCCACAAGAGCCTCCTCCGTCCCGTTCCGCGGTGCCGAATACCGCCCCCGGAACATCTCCGATACGTCCGGGTCCGGAAGGCCCCGCCGGTCCAACTTCCCGTTAGGCGTCAGCGGAAGCTCCGGGATCTCCACCAGAAGCGAGGGAACCATGTACTCCGGTAGATGCAGACGCGCATGCGACAGGATACCCTCGCGGTCGTAGGCCCCATGCGGTACGACATAGCCGACCAGGCGCTTGCTGCCATCACTGCCGTCCCGCGCCAGTACAGCGCAACCGCTCACCAGTTCGCTCAGCCCGAGAACATTCTCGATCTCGCCCAGCTCGATCCGGTAACCGCGGATCTTCACCTGGTCGTCGATCCGACCCGCAAACTCGATCGTCCCGTCCGCCAGCCAGCGCCCCAGATCGCCCGTACGGTACAGACGGGATGTCCCGTCGCCGCTGTAGGGGTCAGGAACGAACTTCTCCGCCGTCAGTTCCGGACGGTTCAGGTAACCCCGCCCGACTCCGGCTCCGCCTATGCAGATCTCCCCCACAGCACCTACCGGCAGCAGCCCGCCCCGATTATCCATTATGTAGATCCGCGTGTTCGAAATCGGCCTGCCGATATTTGCCCCTTTACTCTCCGTTGTTATGGAACCTGGCGGGTATTCCACATCCGTACAGAATATCGTCCCCTCCGTCGGTCCGTAGG
>JBMDXA010000070.1:0-19484 GCA_048594725.1 Candidatus Kapaibacteriota bacterium | reverse complement strand
CACCCCCGAGGGCGGTAACCATGTCAAGCAGCGCCGCGATGTGTTCGGCCTGCAGGCCGAGGAGGTGCGCGTGGCCGATTGCGAATCGCTGCCGTACACGGATAACGAGTTCGCTCTGGTCTATAGCTGGGGCGTGATCCATCACACCCCCGATACCCCGAAGGCGCTGCGCGAGATCGTCCGCGTCTGCAAGCCGGGAGGAACCGGCAAGGTGATGATCTATCACCGGCATTCGCTGCTGTCGTATTTCGTGTGGGTAAACCGTGCGCTGCTGGCCGGCAAGCCGTGGAAATCGCTCTCGTGGTGCCTGTACAACCATATGGAGAGCCTCGGCACCAAGGCCTATACGATCAAGGAGGCCCGGGAGATGTTCAACGGTCTGCCGGTAAAGGATCTGAATATCCGTACCCGCCTTACCTACTACGACCGCCTGGAGCGCTTCGGCCCGGTGCACCGCCTCGCCGCCAAGGTCGCCTCGAAGCTCTTCGGGGGCGACAGGGCCGGATGGTTCATGCTGATCGAGTTCGAGAAGAAAAAATAAGCCGATTTTGAATTTTCGATTTGCGATTTTGGATTTTCGATTGTGGTGATTGACGATTCCAGATGCGCAACTGCATAGTTGGCTAAAAGAAAACGCCCGGAGGATATTCTCCGGGCGTTTTCTTTTGAGGGGATATCTTCCGGGCATTGCCATGCCGCTGGGGCGGATTTACCATCAATTGACTATAAATACCCATGATGATGGCCCCCAGAGGGGGCACCTATCTGTAGAAAGAGACTGTTCCTCCATGATGAAGCTCCGGAGGAACGGCCGATGTGTTCTCTTCATCGGCCGCTCACGTCTGTAGTCTCCAATCGAGAATCAAAAGTCGATTATATATCTGATAGACCCAGCCATACCAGATGCATCACGGGAAGCCGCGAAGAAAGACATCTTCTTTGCGCCTTCGCGGCTTCCCGTGGTATTCTTCCAGGATTGCCTGCTAGAGCGGATTTTAATCGATTTAAGCTTGTTCAGAACAGGAAGAATGGGCCGCTCCTACGGAGCTTCCGGCAAGTGTGGGGCGGGTTGGTACTACATATGGGGGCCCCCTCCGGGGGCCACGACAGAGTAACCATAGTGAAATCCGCTCCAGGGTCACCGGAGTCTGTAATTGACAATCGAAAATCAACAATCGAAAATCGTCAATCGAAATACCGGTCGTACCACATCGAGGCCACCAGAATGGTCCAGATCTGGCCGTCGAAATTCACGTTGCCGGAGGCATGCTTTTCGAACAACTGTTTGATATAGGATTCCTGGAACAGCCCCAGTTTCAGCAGCGACGACTCCATGATCCGCTCGTAGGCGTAGCCGGCCAGTTTTCCGGTGCGGAGCCACTCGCGCACCGGCGCTGCAAATCCCTGTTTTCTGCGGTAGATGATCTCATCCGGGATGATCCCCTCGGCCGCTTTCTTGAGGATATATTTCGGCATGCCATCCTTCAATTTTAGCTCCTGCGGGATGCGGAACGAAAATTCCACCAGGCGATGGTCCAGAAACGGCACGCGTGCCTCGATCGATACCGCCATCGACATCTTGTCCACCCGCATCAGGAGCAGCTCGGCCAGGCGGTTCTTGAATTCGTAGTAGATCATCTGGCGCAGGAACGAATCCGACGAGGAGGCGGTCCCGACCATCTTCTCCAGCTCGGCCGCGTAGTGCGTGGGGACGCGCCCGGAGGACTCCACGCTCTTCCTGAAATCGCTCGTCACAAGCCTTCCCTTCAATTCCTCGGTGAACCCGATGGCGCCGCCGTAGAACGAGGCATCGCGGGTTTTTGCCCGGCGCGCATAATCGGCCATGATGGAGTCGGGCATGAAGTTGCGGAAGAACATATATCCCGCATGCCGGGCGATGCCGGGGAGGAGCGAATAATAATACCGGTGGAATTTCACCTCGCGCAGATAATGGAGATAGCCGGCGAACTGCTCGTCGGACCCTTCTCCCACCTGCGCCACGATGGTGCCGGAGTCGCGTGCCAGCTTGGAGACGTAATACATCGGCACGCAGACCGGATCGGCGTTCGGCTCGTCGAGATGCCAGACCATGTTCGGGAGAAAATCGATAAGATCTTTTTCCTCCAGAAATATCTCATGATGATTGGTCTTGAACTGATCGGAGATCTGGCGGGCATATCCCAGCTCGTTGTATTTCTCCAGATCCTTGTAGCCCACCGAAAAGGTCTCCACCGGACGATCCATCAGCTCGGCCATCAGCGCCACGTTGAGCGAGGAATCGATGCCGCCGGAGAGGAAGACGCCGAACGGCACATCCGACATCATCCGCAGTTTGATCGATTCGCGGAGCAGCCTGCGGATATTATCGACGCAGAATTTCTCGTCGGCGAAACTGCGGTCGTCGAACGTCTCGGTGCGGTTGTCCAGGTTCCAGTACTGCGCCTTGCGTACGTTGCCGCTGCGGTCGATCACCATGTAGTGTCCCGCCTCCAGCTTGTTGATCCCCTTGAAAAGGGTCTCGTTCGGGGGGGACATCAGAAAGGTGAGATAATCGTACAGGCCCTGCCGGTTCAGGTCGCGCGCGACATTCGGATGCCGCAGCAGCGCCTTGATCTCCGAGCCGAAGACGAGCGTGCCGTTCTGGATGGTATAGTAGAGCGGCTTGATGCCGATGCGATCGCGCACCAGCAGTAGCTCCTCTTTTCTGCTGTCCCAGATGGCGATGGCGAACATCCCGTAGAGCTTCGAGATGAACTCGACCCCGTACTCCTGATAGGCATAGAGGATGGTCTCGGTATCGCTTTTGGAGCGGTACTGGTAGCCCTTCGCTTCCAGATCCCTGCGGATATCGAGGTGGTTGTAGATCTCGCCGTTGAACACCATCCAGATGGAGCCGTCGGCGTTCTGCATGGGCTGGTGACCGGCCATCGAAAGATCGACGATGGCGAGGCGCCGGAATCCGAATCCGATCCTGCTGTCCGGCGAGATATATGTCCCCGCATCGTCCGGCCCGCGATGACTGATCTCATCGGTCATCCTCTGAAGCACCTCCGGGGACACATGGGATTCTCTGCCAGCGTAGTTGAATACTCCTACAATCCCGCACATATCGATATTCCGCTAAACAATGTATAGAGTTGGCGAACACGGATCGGTTGCTATGCCGCACGAACGGCGGAGCCGGTGCCCGGACACAGAACAGAGGAAATTAGCGCCCCCGGCCCGGCGCAGTTGAAACTACATATTACATCGGCGGGAGCCCGCATGCCACCGGTATCCGGTTCCCTTTCCGAACTTCTCCGGCTGTTGCTATGTTCAAAGCTGGGGCAGGGGAGAAGAGCTCTTCCGGCAGGCACATACCGAAGTACCTATGGATACGAAGCGCATCGGCATCATCGGCGGCGGGATCGGCGGGCTGGCCGCCGCGATTCATCTGCGGCGGAGCGGATATCATGTCACGCTGTTCGAGAAGAATCGATCTCTCGGCGGAAAGGTCTGCCGCCTGCGGCGGGATGGCTTCACCTTCGACCTCGGGCCAACCGTTCTGACGATGCCCTATGTGCTGCGCGAACTGTTCGAGTCGTGCGGGCGCTCAATGGACGATTATCTCCCCCTCTCCCGTGTGGAGCCCACCTGCCGCTATCACTGGAGCGACGGCACGACGTTCGATGCGTTCTCCGACCGCGAGAAGCTGCGCGGCGAGTTGCTGCGGGTCTTCCCGGAGGATGCCGATGCCGCAGGGCGGTTCCTGGATGAGAGCGCGACGCTGTACGAGGCCACCAAGGAGATCTTTCTGTTCAACGAGTTCAAGGGGGCGCGGGAGTTCCTGAACCCCCGCAACGCCCGGCTGCTGCCGCTGCTCCCCCGGCTCGGCGTGGCCTCCACCATGTACGATAGTCTCCGGAAGCGATTCCGGTCGCCGAAGCTGGTGCAGCTGTTCTCCCGCTTTGCAACCTACAACGGATCATCCCCCTACAAGGCGCCCGCCACGCTGAATGTGATTCCGCATGTGGAGATCGGGGAGGGGGCCTGGTACCCTCGCGGCGGCATGCCGGCGGTGGCCGATGCCGTAGGGCGCCTGGCCGCCGAGCTTGGCGTGGAGATCCATCTCGGGAGCACGGTGGAGGAGGTGCGCCGGGCCGGCAGGCGCCTGAGCGGCCTGGTTGCCGGTGGACGCCACTATCCGGCCGATGCGATCATCTCCAATGCCGATGTGCTCTGGACCTACCGCCATCTGCTTGCCCCGGCGGGCGTTCCGGTTCCGCGAACCGTAGCCGGTGCCGAACGCTCCTGCTCCGGCTTCCTGATGCTGGCGGCCGTGCGCGGGGAGCATCCCGGTCTGGCCCATCACAACATCTTCTTCAGCGACGACTACCCGGAGGAGTTCCGCGATATCTTCGAGAGAAAGCGGCTGCCGCAGGGGATGACAATCTATATCTCCATCGCCTCGAAGAGCGATCCCGCGATGGCACCCCCCAGCTGCGAAAGCTGGTACATCCTGATGAATGCCCCCGCCTCCGGAATAGACCATCATGATACTGCCGCGTGGGATCGCTTCGCCGATGCCGTCTGGCGCCGCCTGGAGCATTTCGGGATTCGTCCGGAGCGCCTCCACGAGAGCCGCCTTACACCGCTGGACATCGAGACCCGCTACAACAGCGCCGACGGGGCCATCTACGGCGCCTCATCGAATTCCATCTTCTCCGCCTTTCTCCGCCCGCGCAACAAGGTTCCCGGCCTGGACAACCTCTACTTCGCCGGCGGCAGCACCCATCCGGGAGGAGGAGTGCCGCTTGTGCTTCTTTCAGGACGCATCACGGCCGGGATTGTACGGAGGGAACTGGAGCAGTAGTGCGTAGTCCGCCGCCTGCGGCGGCTGTAGGTTGTAGCAGCAGGAGGGTCAATAGTCCGTTCGCGGGCTTCGCCCGCTGCCGGTTGTCCGTCGTCGTTTCTACCGGAGTATCCGGAGCAGCCTGTAGTTTCGTTGCAACAGCGGCGTACGACCGACTGCTGACCACGGCTTTTATCTTCCAATCGAAAATCTGAAATCGGCAATCGAAAATCGTTTCACGGATAAAACCGTGTCACGCCCCACTCGCCATTCTCCTGGCGATCGAAGATCAGGCGGTCGTGCAGGCGGAATTCCCCGGCGGTCCAGAACTCGATGCGGGTTGGGCGGAGGCGGAAGCCGGACCAGAAGGGAGGGCGGGGGACATCGGCTCCCTGGAACCGGGTTTCGGTCTGGCGCACTTTTTCCAGCAGTTCTTCGCGTCCGGAAAGCTCGGTGCTCTGCCTGGAGGCCCAGGCGCCGATCTGGCTGCCGCGCGCGCGCGATGCGAAATATTCGTCGGCCTCGGCATCGGTTACCGGGGTTACGGGGCCTTCCACGCGGATCTGGCGTCCGATCGCCTGCCAGTAGAAGCAGAGCGCGGCGTGCGGTTTGGCCTGGAGTTCGCGGCCCTTGCGGCTTTCCAGATTGGTATAGAAGACGAAGCCGTCCTCATCGAACCCTTTCAGCAGAACCATGCGCACCGAGGGGTGGCCGGCGCTGTCGGCGGTGGCGAGCGCCATCGCGTTCGGCTCCACCATACCGGTGGCGGCGGCCTGTTCGAAGATCTCGGCGAAGAGCGTAAACGGATTTTCCTGGTTCATGAGTTGATTCTATTCCGGTTGCAGGAGGGGAGAGGCCGGGCAGATGATCCGATGCGATCTTCTCCCGTTATATTCCGGCGCGCAAACCTTTCCCGGTATGCCGGTGTCAGAGCCTGAGGAAGTTCTGAGTAACTTCGTCCATATGCGCTGTACCTGCCGCCGGGCGCCGCTTCCGGTGCCCGGAGCATTCATACAAAAACAGACAAGAATGAAACGCAGAACACATCTCCTTTTCTCCGCGCTGGGAGCGCTCATCCTGGGGGGAACCATCTATGGTTGCGCGGCGCTGAAGAGCCTGCCGACCGCTCTCTCCAATCTGAAGCAGCTCCAGTTCAAGCTGGAGGGGGTCAACAACATGAACGTCAACGGCGTTAATGTCAGCAGCGTTGCCAGTAGGGGGCAGATCAGCCTGATCGATGTAGGGCGGCTGACCGCGGCGTTCGCGCAGAAGTCGCTGCCGGTGCAGTTCACCCTGAACGTGGCCGCGAAGAACCCGAATACCGCAGCCGCCGGATCGAGCACCGATCTGTTCCTGCGGAAGATCAGCTGGACGCTTCATATCGATGATCGCCCCACCATCACCGGCGTCACCGAGCAGCGTCTGGCGGTTCCGGGAGGGGGGCAGACCGTCAACATCCCGATCACGATGAGCCTGGATCTCTACAAGTTCTTCAACGATCGTGGTTTCGACGATATGCTGAATCTTGCGCTGGCGATCGGCGGAGCCCAGGGCTCCAGCTCCCGCCTGAAGATGACCGCCAGGGTGGCCGCCGAAGTTCCGCCGCTCGGCGTGTTCGAATACCCCGGGGAGATCACGGTTGTCAATACCGCGTTCTCGAACCCGTAGGCTGAATGGTCCGTGGTCAGTAGTCCGTGGTCAGTTGTGAGAGCGGAGGTAGAACGTGCAACTCCGCTCCCAGTAACGACGGACTACTGACAGCGGGCGTAGTCCCGCAGGGACGGAGTCCGCGAACAGACCACGGACTTGTCCTACTTTCCCTTCGGTTTCGCCACTGTCAGCAGCGACACTCCGAATGGGAGCTTCATGTTCGGGACGAGATTCTTTTCGCTAGCGAAGACGGAGTAGAAGAGGGAGTTGACGAATCCCGAGGGTTGATCGACCGCTTCGGACGCCTGATCGGCCGCCTTCCACTTGCCCATCACCTTCTTGACCACCGCCAACGGGAACAGAAGGGTATTGTAGTAGGTCATCATCACCGGTTCCAGTCCCGCCTTGTCGAGCCTTTCCCGGAGCAGCGCGGAGTTGTAGCGGCGCTTATGGTGGTTCACCAGATCGTGCGAGCTCCAGAGCCACTTGTACGCCGGCACCGTCACGATCACCCGGCCATCCTCGCCGACGATATCGCGAACCGTCCGGAGCACATCCACATCGTCATCGATATGTTCGATGACGTCCAGCAGGATGGCCGCCTTCACATTGTACTTGTCGCGGGGGAATTCCTGCACCGGCATCAGGAACACATCGGTGAGGCCCCGCTTCTTGCTGTACTCCACCGCCAGGGGGGACATATCTATCCCCACCACCTTGTAGTTCTCCGAGAGCTGCTTCATGATGGCCCCGGTGCCGCAGCCGACGTCGAGAATGGTATCGCCCGGCTTCAGGTTCCCATACCGCTCGATGACGCGACGGACGATCTCGGAGCGGGCGGCAAACCACCAGTGCGATTCCTCCTGATTATAATGGAGGTGATAAAGGGACTCATCCATGGAACTGGATCACCTTCTCGGTTGGGAGGGAAAGCTCAAAAAAAGTGGGGAGTGAAGCTCTTGGAATCACTCCCCACATGATGACTTATAGGGGCCGTGCCGGATGCTTCCGGCTTACATCTGATTCCGGCTGCGGTGATCCTCGATCACCGAGCGCTCGCGCATCTTCGTGAGCCACTCCTGGAACAACGCCTGGCGGCGCTGCGTGGTAAGCTGCTGCACGAACTTCACGCGCTCGGCCTCGTACTCCTGATCGTTCGGCTGGGTACGGGTGCTCACCGTCAGGATATAGTATCCGCGCTCGCCACGAATCGGCTGGGAGATCTGGTTGAGCGGCGTGCTGAAGACCGCGTTGGTCAGCGGATAGTCGAACCCGACGCCCGGGAAGGGGGAGCTGCGGCTCAACTCGCTGAAGCTTCGTACCTGTACCGACGGGTCGATCGCCGTCAGCTTGCTGAGGCTGTCGCCGGCGGCAAGGCCACGGCGGAGCGTCTCGGCCTTGGCCTTCAGCTGGTCCAGCTTCTTGCCGGTGCGCAGGCGGGCCACGATGCTCTCCTTCGCGTCGGCGAAGTCCATCAGGCCGGCGTTGTTCACCTTGCTGATCTGTCCCACCATCATGCTGCCATCGGGAAGCTCCACCACCTCGCTCACATCGCCCACCTTGCCCGCGTAGGCGAAGTTGGTGAGCGCCATCGAGCCGCCTGCCGGCTGCATGCGGTTGAGCGGGCCGGTCTCCATCACCTGCACCTTCTGCTGGGCGGCGAGGGTATCGATCTGGGTGCCGTTGACCAGCGCCTCGCGGAACTTCTGTACGCGGGCGCGCACGCTGTTCTTGGTGATGTTGGAGATCTTGGGATCGAAGCGGAGATCGCGCAGCTTGTAGCTTCTGCTGGAGCGATCGTTCACCTTGATGATATGGTAGCCGAAGTCGGTCTTGATCGGGCCGACGATCGATCCGTTGGCCGCGGCAAAGGCTGCGTCCTCGAACGGCTTGACCATCATGCCGCGGCGGAAGTACCCGAGATCGCCGCCACGCTGGCCGGAGCCGGGATCGGCGCTGTACTTCTGTGCCAGCGCATCGAAGCTCTCGCCGGCCTTCACCTGCTGCAGGAGCTTGTCGGCTTCGGCCTTCACGCTGTCATCGCCGGTGCCGGTGGTGCGAAGGAGGATATGCTGGGCCGTGACGAAGACCTCGCCGGAATCCTTCACATCGGCAACATTGATAAGATAGGTGCCATCGCTCAGGCGTACCGGGCCGATCACCGATCCGGGGGTTGCTCCCTGGAGGGCGCTCTGAAGCTCGGGGCTGAGATCCTGCATCGGCGTGTAGGCAGCACCGGTATACTTGCCGGCGCCGAACTGATCGGCCAGACTCTGGAAGATGGAATCCTTCTGCTGCGGGGTGGTTGCCTTCTGCAGCGATGAGGTGGCCGTCTGCAGGCGGCGGTTTACCGTTGAGGAGTCCTGGCTGGACGGGGCCAGCGCGAACATGGCATAGCGCATCTGGCGCGATGCGGTCTGCTGGAACGCCGTCTTGTGCGAGTCGTAATACTTCCGTGCTTCATCGTCGCTGACGGTGACTGCCGAGTCGGGGATCTGGGCGGCATCGATCATCACGTAGCTGCCGGATGCCTTTGCGCGCTGGTCGTCGAAAGCGGAGCGGGCTTCGGCCGGCGAGGGCATCGCCGAGGCGGTAACCACGTTCTCGACGCTCTGGCGCAGCAGCTGGCGGCGGAGATCCTCCTCGAAGCTCTTGACCGAAGCCTTGATCCGGGCGATCTCGTTGGCCGGCACCTGGTTCTTGCTGAGCGTGCCGTCGATGTCGCGCATGAACTCGAAGTACTGAGCCTGCAGGAACACGCCGTTGGAATCGGTGAACTGCTGCTTGAGCACCTGCGGCGGATCGTACAGCAGAAGCTCCGCAAGTTCCTGATCGCTGACGAAGATACCGAGATCGTTGGCGGTTTGCTGGATCAGAAGCTCGTCCACCATCGCCTGCCATACTCCCTCGCGAATCTGCTCTTCGTCGACCGGAGCATCGGGGTTCTGGGCGCGCTGGTTCTCGATGATGGAATTGACGCGGTCGTAATAGGCCCTGGCGTTGATCTCCTCACCGTTTACCTCGCCGGCTGCCGTTGCGCTTCCGGCACCGCCGAGAAGTGAACCGCCGCCGGGGGAGAGGATATCGCCCAAGACCATCAGAACCACGAACGTCACGATAAGTACAATGACGACCACCGGCATCTTCTGCCGGAAACTTTGCATGATCCCCATAAAAATGAAGGTAGGAAGCTGTATTTTGGAATGTCAGGTCACAAACGAATGGCAAATATACGTCTCGCTTGACGATTTGCAATCATATGTATGGTGACCACGTTCTTATCCACCGGAATATCAACCCCCTCCGGTGATTGCCAGCCTCATCCGGCCAGGTTGCCGGAGGGGAACCCCTTTCACGACGGCCGCACTATCGGGCTCCCAGGTTTTGTTCAGAACTGGACTTCTCGCGGTTCTCCTTCTCCTCGTTCTGGGGGGTACGGAGCATGCGGGCGCTCAACCCATGATGAGCGACCTGTCCGGCGCGTATCGTTCCATCCTCCTTCGCTCCTCGTTCAACTCCCGTATCGATCTGTCCGGCCGCCCGCAGCCTCCCGGCTCTCCCAGGATCGGCGTGGTGATGAGCGGCGGCGGTTCCAGGGGCTTCGCACAGATAGGGGCGCTGAAGGTGCTGGAGGAGGCCGGCATTCCGGTTTATGCCGTGGTGGGAACCAGCATGGGGGCTATGCTCGGCGGACTCTATTCCTGCGGCTACACCGCCTCCGATCTCGATTCCATCGTCCGCTCCACCAACTGGCAGGATCTGCTCGGCATCGGCGAGGAGACCGAGCGGAGCGAGCTGTTCATCGACCAGAAGCTGGAAAGCGATCGCAGCCTCCTTACCCTCCGCCTGGATGGCCTTACACCGGTGGTGCCGGAGGCGGTCTCCACCGGAACCCGTATCACCGAGTTCGTGGAGCATCTGGTCTGGGGGGGGATCTATCACGACAACGGCCCGTTCGACAACCTCAAGTACCGCTATCGCGCCATCGCCACCGATCTGGTGCGGGGGGAGAGCATCACGCTCGATAGCGGCAATCTGGCCCTGGCGATGCGTGCCAGCGCCACCGTGCCCCTCCGGTTCTCTCCGGTCGCCCTCGATTCCATGCTTCTGGTGGACGGGGGACTCTTGGCGAATGTGCCGGTGGAGGTTGCCGAAAAGCTCGGCTGCGATTTCATCATCGTTCTGAATACCACCTCGCCGCTTCAGGAGCCCTCGCAGCTGGGTGAGCCCTGGAATGTCGCCGACCAGGTGGTGACGCTGATGATGCAGCGGCAGGGGAAGGAGAGTCTTCAGGCGGCGGATTTTGTCATCACACCCGATCTGAGCGGCATCAGCAGCACCGATTTCTCCGATCCCGGCCGTGCCATCGATTCCGGGGCCGCCATCGCGCGGCGCATGCTCCCCTCGCTGCTGGAGGCCCTGGACGATCTGACGGAGAAACAGCCGCGGCTGCGCAACCTGGGCATCACCTGCAACGATCATGAGCTTCTGGCATCGCTCGGCTACGCCGACAACCCCCGTACGGTGGAACTCGGGGAGCTTCAGCGGCGTCTCGACCGGATCGGCGCGGCCGGCTCCTACCGTGGCGTCACCGCCAGGGTGGACTACCAGGGGGATAGCGCGCGGATTCATATCAGCGGCACCAGGGGGCCGCAGGTGCGCGAGGTGGTCTACCAGGGATTCGACCGGGTGCCGTCCGGGCCGCTCTCGGCGCCGTTTGCCCGCCTTGCGGGCGCCCCGTTCAATTCCGATTCCATCCGCCATGCCACCGAGGGGGCTCTCCGCGCAGCGCGGGGGATGGGATATCCCTTTCTGGAGATCGATTCCACGGCGTTCGATGAGGCCACCGGGCGGCTGGAGGTGTTCGTCGATGAGGGGACGATCCGGGAGATACGGATAGAAGGGTTGGAGAACTGCGCGCGGTTTCTGGTGGAGCGCGAGCTGGAGTTCGATGTGGGCGATCTGTTCCTGGCCGAGGCGGCCGGCAGGGGGGTGAACCGTCTGATGAGAACCGGATATTTCCGTCATGTCCGGCTGGATGCCAACCCTGCCGCGGAAGGGGGAATCGATGTGGTGGTCTCGGTGCGGGAGCGAAGCACCTCGCTGATGCGCTTCGCCGCCAGCGTCGATAACGAGCGCTATACGCAGCTCGGGGTGGAGCTGGCGCAGGAGAACCTGTTCGGGCAGGGAACCCATGTGGGGCTCCGGTTCTCCGGCGGTCTGCGCGACCGCAGCCTGGTGGGCGATCTGCGCAGCAACCGCATCTACGGCACCTACTGGACGTTCGGTCTGAACGCCTACGGGCGGCTTCGGAATGTGAACGTCTTCGAGCGGTGGGTGGAACAGCCTACCGGCACCATCCGGCGCAATATCCTGGGGGAATACCGCGAGATGCGGATCGGCGCCAAGGCCCGGTTCGGCCGGCAGGTGGAGCGGGTGGGGCTTTTCACCATCGAAGGGCGCTACGAGCGGCAGGGAACACGCGAGCTTTCGGTAAAGGCCGACGACGGCCGCTGGCGCGATGTGGGCACGCTGAAGTTCGGCGCCCGCTTCGATACGCAGGACAAGGTTCCGTTCGCAACCTCCGGGACGGTGGTGGATCTCTCCTACGAGACCGCCCAGGCGTTCTTCGGCGCCGACGAATCGTTCGTGAAGCTCCATATGGAGGCCGATCTTTTCTCCTCCTTTTCAAAGCGGCATCTGATCCATCCCCGTTTCCGGCTCGGCTTTGCCGATGCCACGCTCCCTCTGATAGAGCAGTTCGCGCTGGGAGGGCAGCGGAGCATGTACGGCCTGCGCGAGGATGAGCTGCGCGGACGGCAGGTATTTCTCACCAGCCTGGAATACCGCTATCTGATGCCGGTGAAGATCTATTTCGATACCTACCTCAGTCTCCGCTACGATCTCGGTGCCACCTGGCTTCGTCCCTCGGAAATTCGCCTGAACGATCTGGAGCATGGCGTCGGGTTCGGGGTGGGATTCGATACGCCGCTCGGTCCGGCCGATTTCGCTCTGGGCCGGAGTTTCACCCTGAATAAAATGCCGGCCGCCAGGGTTGCCAATTTCGGTCCCATTATCGCGTATTTTTCGTTCGGCTACCGGTTCGATTGATACAGAAGGATATTAATTGAAAAAAATATCGGCGAGATAGCACCTCAATGGAATAATTCCCTTGACAAAAGGGCAGCCGATTGTGTACCATTGCACCCGTCGCCAGCAGATAACCAGTCAGATGCCGGCCCCGGAAGGATTCACGGAATACCACCATCGATACCCCGTACTCCCATCGCGCACGATTATGATAGTACTAGTGCTCTGCAATAAGCCGGCTGCCGGACGGCAGGATATTCAGCCGGGGTGTAATCTCATGAATATCAATTGAGGAAAGATCGATGATGCCTACACCATTGATTCGGGCATTGCTGCTGATCTCTGTTCTACTGGGATGCCAGGCTTGTCTTCGGGCGCAGGGTATCAAAGTGGATTCCAGCCATGACACTACTCGAACGATATCGAAGGATATTTATGGAGTCCGATTCGGAGAGCCAAAGTATCTGGGCCACTGTCTAGCACGCTACTGCGTCGAGATTCATAATCCATTTGCTGTGCCAATACTGTTTGTAAAACCGGAAAACGATGGTGGATACCGGCTTGCAAAGGTATGGGGACCACTCCAGGGGAATGTTCGTATACTACCGGGGAAAAGCATCCTTGTCGGATTAACCGATCTTCGGCCCGGCAAGGTCTGTGATGTCGATTCATTTTTGCAGGGGCATCCCGGCTACACCACTCCGCTCTTTCTTCATATGGATTCCATTCCCGATTTCCAGTCGGTCAAGGAATCGGTTGGCCTCATTATGGGCAAAATGACAATGCGGGTAAACCTTCAACTGCGGAGTGCCAATGTTATGAGTTATGGAGGGAAGGGAAATTTCGGACAACGGGGAGCCGATGAGCGGATCGCAGACTCGGTAGAAGTCACTACCAGGCCATTCAGCCCGGTGCTCTATCCCGGCTTCGAGTTCAACAAAGATGTGCCGCCCTCAAAAGGGATGCCCCGACGCACTGTGATTTACGGACTGATCCGAGTGTGGAACCGCTCTTCCAGGCCGATCACCATCGATAGTCTTGCCACTGGTGACCCTTCCACTAGAGTGACGGGACTGCCGGAGTGGATGCGGGGTGAGGCAACTCTGTGGGAGCCTGTAACGCTGCCACCTGGGAAGGCAGTTGCAGTGGAGTATATATCCGATATTCCCGAGGATCGATTCGGCGGAGATATCGCAAAGCTGAAGGCTGCGGATTATTCTTGCCCTATATCGGTCTATATAGATGGAGTCAGAAGCGCACCATTAGCCGGACGGATTATTATCAATGGAGCCGATCTTTAGAGGTCTTGGATTGCTAAACGGCTACGTCAGGGAGTCGCCAGCGCTACAGTATTGGCAACCTTGTCACTTGTCGAATTGAACCATGACTGGAATTCCTATCCTGATGTTCTGTTTGCAGTTTCTCTGTGGATCCTGTCTGCTCGCTCAAGAGGGAGGCCTATCTTCAGGCTTATCCATAGAGAAGATGATGGTTGTCGATGAGTACGGTTTCTATGTAGACAGCTGTACCATGGAGTATTTCGTCGAACTGCATAATCCTTTCGATGTCCCTCTGGATCTGATCGAGCAGTTCTCTACCAATGGATATCGTCGCCCATTTTTCTGGAGGAGAGGCAGCGATAGTGTCAGGATAGCACCTGGAAAGAGCCTGCTGGTAGGGATTATCGATGTGCGCCTGCGTGATCTCTGCGATCTGGACTCGTTCGCGCGTTCCTATCCGTATTATCAATTCAGCCTGTATTGCAAGTTCGCTGCGAACCCCGAGTCTAAAGCAATCTTTGGCTCGCGTGGCCCCGAGCTTATAATGAGTAGCCGTGAGGGGTGGAGTGACTTCAGATCGTGCGGAATCGATAGGAGCATGGGAACCCGGAGTCAGAAGTCGTATCCCCGCACCCCACCTTCTCCTGATGCGATTGATTCTCTTGAGATCATCACTGATAGATTCGATTATGTGATCCGTGGAAATCCGGATACACGTATCGGTAGACCAGGTTCGTTGGTCTTTGGCCTTATAAAGCTACACAACAACTCATCGGGCTACATGGTGATAGACAGCATCTATACCGATGATGATGCTACGGATGTTATTGGCCTACCTAACTGGACAAGAACAGATCCCTGTACCACGGTCATCATCCCTCCGGGCGGATCGGCATTGGTAGAGTACAAATCCCGAGTCATCGATGAGCGATTCGAGGGGAGTACAAAAGGCTTTCTGGAAAACGGCCACAGCTTTAATGTGCTTGTTCGGTTACGAGAGAGCAAAAGGGAGCCCGCGCATGCTACAGTACAGCTCGATCAGCAGGGCCTTCGCTACTGGGGCAAAGTTCCAGAGGTGAGTTCGACAAGACAGGGTTATGGTGCTTCTGAGAATTAATGATGATACTGTCATAAATACAGTGATATCGCGAAGTATGTCGGCCTTCTGCAAGCTGTAGATTCGCTTGGCGAAGTACCTTTTGATTGCCCGAAGATCGGTATGGCCAATAATTCGGATGCTGTTAAACGAGAAACGATCTATAATTTCCTTGAAAGGTAGTCCGATAAACCTGTATTATGGCCTCAGCGATCAATGTATGATTATTATGGCGCCGGGCTCGAGACTTTATATCGGCATATAGTATCAGTGTTGCACTGTATTATTTAGTTCGGAATAAACTGTTCCGTACCGCTACTATATTCGAGAAACCATCACAGTGTCGTTTTTCTAACAACCCCCGATGAACCCAGGCTCCGGCCGTTGTGGCTCTGACGGTAGTATTCATTCGTTAAATTCCATCACCGCCATGGCTCAACTTCATTTCTTCACCGATCTCGATCTCCTGAATTCGCAAAATCCTCTCGACGGCTTCGGTCCGCTCAACGGAACCTCCGATACCTTCTTCCGTCTCACCAGCCTGCACACCGCAAGCGCCGATCCCAATGCCTATGCCGTCGTCGGGGGGCAGGTGCTCGTGCAGTCCAGTTCCGCCAGCGCCTCGCTGGTCAATATCATCCTCCGTCCCAGCGAACAGACCCTCGCCAGATTTTCCAGCGTCAAATATTATATCTACCGGGGCATCAAAAAATCCTCGCTGATCCAGCTGGTCAACGGAGCAGAACAACTGCTCCCGGCCGACCCGAACGATCCGGACTCGCTGATCTCGCTTATCCATCGTTCGCAGCAGGAATACAATCAGTCCTACGACAAGGAACAGGGCAACGCCGAGGGAACCACCACCGATCAGCCATCGATTAATGCCCTCGGTATCCATTATTCCCCAGGCTATCCGGCTGCCAGAAGCGACAGCTCTTATCTGGATGATCTCTTCCTGGATCGCGAGAGCCCCTATGAGCTGCTGCATGTTCCGGCCGGCACGAAGCTGGGGAAATTCGCCGCTACGGGGTTCGGGTTCGAGATCATGGTGGAGGGTGGTGGGTTCGATCCGCAGTTGGGATCGGTACGAGGCTCCGAGCAGATGCTGTCGGTGCCGGCGATGCCGTCATCACCGCTGTCGTCGGTGCTGGGGAACCGCCGCCAGCGGGAGGTGATCTTCAATTATATCGATCCCTGCGCGTGGTATGGTATGCACGTCACCGCTGCGGGGGTGCTTGCCGGCAGTTCCGCCGGCGGGTTTGTCGAGAAGGCCGGAGAGGCGATCCATACCGATATTCTGAAGCCGAAATTTGTCAACAGCGATCGCATCTATCTGGACATCCGTAACGAGCATAGCCAGGGTCTGACCTATAACAGCAACTATGGCGATGATATCAAGCTGGGATTCGGCAGCCAGCAGGGCCTGGCGACGGTTCCGTACGCCAGCGATGATTGGCCTATCAGGATCATCCGGAACAGCGATGTGGTGGCGGTCGATCCATCGGTGAGTGGCGACAGGGTCGGTATCCATCTGGCTCTACCGAAAGGGGATAATGGCCGCCCGGTGCTGTATCTGTCGTATTCGCATCGTGCGGAAGGGTATCCGATGCTACCGCAGAACCGTCAGGCATTTATGGCGCCGTCTGTGGGGAGTACGTGGACCGATGCGATGACGATAGCGACGCCGAGCCTCTCCGGAGGTGGCACGGAGATCATCCCGTACTACCACAAACTGAATTACTTCCGCCGTTTCGATGCAAATGCGCAGTTGGCCCCGTCGGTGGTTCCGACACGGCATTATCTGGATAATCTGTTTGCCGCCGATATGCTTCCGCGAACCATTGGTAGCGAAGCGGGTATCCGATTTGTATCGGGGATACGCGAGGCATTTGTCGATGCGGAGAGCGAGCTGGGGTTTGCCGGCGTATACAGCACCGGAGTGGCTGTATACACCGATGCCAACGGGGATAATCAAAGAGTGCTATTCTATGGCCTGATAAAAGAACTCTTCTCTGGTTACAGCGGTGGATTGATACCGCCATCATCACTGCCGTCAGGTGCAATTGATATGGGGAGCTTCTTAGAGTATCTGACGAAGACTTCAGCGATGTATATTAATGTATATTGCCGCGATCTCAATCTTCTCGGGGGAGTACGGAATTATCTTGCTCTTTCTCCGAAACGTGACTTCTGGGGGCTGAAAAGCCGTGATACTGTCATTGCACTGGGTCTGACTCATCTCGAGCTCACAAGCCTGCTGGCAGATGCTTCTTCTCTGGATGAGAGTATCCATCCCAAATTTATCCGGGGGCACGACGTAGAGCATACGGCAGATAGTAACGGAAACGGTTTTGCAAGAATATCGGTGAAGCTGCATGGGCTTGGAGCTGGTGCTATGTATAATGATCTTCCTACAGGCTCTTCCCTGCCTATGTATACGGAGGATGGACTCCTGCTGAGCACTCACGAGTTCACCACAGCTGAGGGTCTCAAAGTTGTAGATCCCGCGGACGATATCATATGGATGAACGATGAGAGAAGTAATGGAACTGTGGTCTATCGTTTAGGAGCATGGCAGGAGAAGACTCACTGGCCGCTATACAACACGGACGGGACATATTTAATCGTAGATGGCATTCCGGCTTTGGTGCCGTTCGGTACCCGCGTAGTGCTTCTGGGAAGGAAAAATCTGGATTTCAGTACCAGAACGCGCAAAACGTGCTTCCGTATAGCTGTGTGGCATGGAGGAGAGATCCGTGACTGCTTCATAGAGGAGAATGCCTTACGTAATGCAAAAATACCTCGTATCATCAATGATGCATCCTACCGTTATCCAAGCGTGGCATTGGAAGCATTCATGAACGATGCTGCATTTACCATTGACTCTGCGGAGCAGTTCCATTTCGGAGATGTCAGAGATCCGGTGCTGGCCGGGGATGACCCTGATCTTCATCCGATCACTCGCCTACTTAACCGGGTCAAGAGAAGGGTCCTGGGAATTGGGCAAGCCCCTCAGGAAGATTCACTTATGAAGCGTTTCATGGAAGGCCAGCTCCTCCCTTTGTATCAGGAACGGTTGCAGGTAGATATCAGATATAGAAATATTGTTGGCGCTATAAAACAAGCTCGGAATTTCCCAGTTGTATTCGAAATTGACGAGGATAGGGAGCGAAGAATTGATAAACCAGCAACTATAGAGTATTTTAACAGTATTAATGGATATCGGGGAATCCAAAACAAGGTTATTGCTCTTGAGTTTAGCCAGCCGGGGACGGGTGGGCCTATTGCGGGAAGCATTACACTTGAGTATAATGGACAGGGAGCTGTTCTGCAGCTCGGTCAGAACCTGGATGAACTGGGTGGTAGGCTCAGGAATACGATTGGGGAACTCTACACGTTGGGTGATTATGATGCCCTTACGATCAGTGGGGGGATGACTGAAACCAAGGAAGGGAATGAGCCGGTAATACATAAGTGGGCGAAAATCAGGTTTGCCGCGACTACGGAATTCGCTCCTGATCTACTCAGTATTACTAGCACGGATATCGATTCACCCGTCCCTACGACCGTTCGTATCGCGTCAAAGTACCAGGTAATACCGTTGTCTATGGTATGGCGAGATTATCTTAAAGATATTAATGATGATTATGATGTGCCTCTGGAAGATAGTAGCCGGTTGAGGATGTTGTCGGAAAGTATCCCGAACTTCCAAACGGGAGAACCAACGGTTTATGCCACACACAAGTTCGAGGTGTTGAGAAATGAGTTGGGGCTGGTTCTGGAAATGTGTGATTCCTTTAGTGATCCCGCTGTTGAAGCTACGCCTGAAGTGCAGTGGCTACGACAGGTTGCTCAGCCTATACCTGGGCAGCCGGGGAAATACTATGTTTATGACGCTATAGAAATAGTATTGATGGGATCCGCAGTGTGGGCTGATGAAGTGGGGTCGGATGATGTATTTCTTCAAGGATCCAATTCACTTTTTGTTCTCATAGATCAATCGCTGGGCTATATTAACAGCAATCCTGTGCTTAGCGTTCTGATCCATGAGGGTACTCAAACTGGTGCTTATATCTCGCTTCGCGATACACATCAATTGAACAAACCAAATTTCGAGGAGATATGGACTGAGGTGCAATCAAGAGGTGTTGAATATCTTGATGATCCCGACCCGTACCCGGAACCGAATCCAAGATTCGGCAATCCGAGGCTTGCTCTACGTCAGACCTTCTTTCAGTTCAACCCCGCACTGGCGCTGGTCTATCTGGATTATTACTGTGATCTTCTAGAGGTTAATTGAACCATGCTTAGAATTCCTATCCTAACGTTCTGTTTGCAGCTTCTCTGCGTATCCTGTCTGATCGCTCAAGAGGGAGAGGGAGGCCTATCTTCAGGCTTATCCATAGAAAAGATGATGGTTGTCGATGAGTACGGTTTCTATGTAGACAGCTGTACCATGGAGTATTTCGTCGAACTGCATAATCCTTTCGATGTCCCTCTGGATCTGATCGAGCAGTTCTCTACCAATGGATATCGT
>JBMDXA010000007.1:0-6907 GCA_048594725.1 Candidatus Kapaibacteriota bacterium | reverse complement strand
TCGTGGGACGGCGCGATGATGTCATCAAAAGCTCAGGCTACCGGATAGGCCCGTTCGAGGTGGAGAGTGCGCTGATAGAACATCCGGCGGTGGTGGAGTCGGCGGTGATAGGAGTGCCGGACGACCTGCGCGGGCAGACCGTGAAGGCGTTCGTGATTCTGGCGCCGGGCTACCAGCCCTCCGGAGAGCTTGCGGGGGAATTGCAAGAGCATGTAAAAAGTGTTACCGCCCCGTATAAGACTCCAAGGGAGATAGAATTCGTCTCCGAATTGCCGAAGACCGTCAGCGGCAAGATCCGGCGTGTGGAGCTTCGCGACCGGGAGATCGAGAAGAGAAGAAACGCATAGGATTTTCCGTTGCCGATTGTAGATTTTCGATTGGAAGAGAGGCGTTGGTCCGTCTCAATGAAAGCGGAACAGCACGGTAACCATGCGCTTGCGGTACCGAGGACGGCGGACTACGGGCGGCGGGCGCAGCCGGCGGACTGGCTACTGGCCTTCTGAACATGACTTACAGCGAACAACCATGATAGATACGCAGTCAGTGATAGCGGAACTCGAGCGGATGTTCGAGCTCTTCCCCGATCTGCCGAAGGAGGCGATCATCAAGCAGGATCTGCTCCGCCAGGGGGTGGCCTTCTCCGAGGGGGCGTTGCAAGTGGCCTCCGGCTACAAGCCGAAGGATTATTTCATCTTCTCGTTCGATCTGGTTCCGCTCAAGGAGATGCAGGTCTATGAGGCGTACCGTTCTCCGGAGGAGATCCGCATGACCGGCGGCCCGTACGATCTGCGCCCTACCATCACGTCGGTGCGGGTGAACCCCTCCTCCCCCTACCGGGTGGAGCTTCACGAGGGGCAGATTTCGCTCGTCTGCGAGGGGACGATGCTGGCGCGGCTGGAGTTCCCGCCGATCCCCGCGTACTACAGCCACGAGCTTTCCAGCGGCAAGAAGATCTCCCAGATCGCCCCGGCCATCGAATGGGGCTATCTGGTCTATCTCACCGTCTATCGCCTCTGCCAGTACTGGGGAAAGGATGAGGAGTGCCGCTTCTGCGATCTGAACGAAAACTACCGCCAGCAGCGGGAGCAGGGGCGGGAGTATACGGCGGTGAAGAGCATCGAGGATATCGTGGAGGCGATGACGCTCATCAACCAGTACGATACCGTCTCCAAGGCCTATACCGTCACCGGCGGCTCCATCACAAGCTCGCTCCAGGCGATGAAGGAGGCCGAGTGGTATGCGCGCTATGCCGAGGCCATCGAGACCCGGTTCGCCGGGCGCTGGATTCCGAAGGCGGTGGTGCAGGCGTTCCCGAAGGAGGAGACCCGGCTGCTGAAAGAGGCGGGCTACAAGATCTATCATCCGAACTTCGAGGTGTGGGATCGCGATCTGTTCTCCTGGATCTGCCCCGGCAAGGAACGCTATGTGGGGCGCGATGAGTGGATGAACCGTATCGTCGATGCGGCCGATGTGTTCGGGCCGGAACGGGTGATACCGAACTTCGTGGGAGGGGTGGAGATGGCGCGGCCGCACGGCTTTACCGATGTGGACCTGGCGATAGCCTCCACCACCGAGGGGCTGGAGTTCTTTATGAGCAAGGGGATCATCCCCCGGTTCACCACCTGGTGCCCGGAGCCCACGTCCGATCTGGGACGGCAGGAAGGGCCGCCGCTGGAGTATTTCGTGAAGCTCCTGTTTGCCTGGCGCACCACCTTCGAGAAGTACAATCTGCCGGCACCTCCCGGCTATGGCCGTCCCGGCGTGGGAAGCGCCGAGTTCTCCGTGAGCGCCTTCATGGATGTGATCCGCGTGGATCGCCTGCCGAAGGGACGGGAGATCGCCGAGGTCTGAGAGCGCTGGAACGCTCGTACGCCGTTATGGAACATGATCCGAGGATGGAGGAGGAATGATTCTTCTCCATCCTCGTTTTTTTTCAGCGCTCACCTGTGCTCCCATACGAAGAGTTTCACGCAAAGCCGCCAGGAACGCAAAGAAGAGAAAAACCCGATGCCGCTCCTTCTCTCTTCTTCGCGTTCCTTTGCGGCTTCGCGGCTTCCCGTGATGCATCTGGCGTGCTTGGGTCTATCAGGTATATAATCGCCAATCCACCATCGTACATCGAAAATCCATCTGATGCTGTCGTAGATTTGCCGCATGCAGAATCTCTCTCCTCTCGTTACGGTCCATCCGGCCACAGCTCCGTTGCGGGGAACCATCACGGTGGGACCGGATAAGTCGATCACCCATCGCGCGCTCTTTTTCGGCGCGCTGAATCATGGCGCCACCATCATCCGCAATCCGTCGCGGGGGGATGATCCCATCGCCACGCTCGGCCTGCTCCGCGCGCTGGGCCATACTGTGAGCGAGTCTCCGGGGGAATGGCGTATCGCCGGAGGACGCCCCCCCGGGGAGCTGGGAGCGCTGAGGCTCGATTGCGCCAACTCCGGCACCACCGCCCGCCTTGCCGCAGGGCTGCTGACGGGCGAGCATGGAACCTTCAGCCTGATTGGCGACGAGTCGCTGACGCGCCGGCCGATGGAGCGCGTGGCCGCTCCGCTCCGCCTGCTGGGGGCGCGGATCGAAACCAGCGGCGGGCATATGCCGGTGACGGTGCATGGGAGCGGGGGAATCCGGGGGGAGCACGATGGGCCAATCGCCGTGGCATCGGCGCAGGTGCATGCGGCGCTTTCGCTTGCGGCGATACGCTCCGAGCGTGGCGCCATGATCCGCCGCGACAAGCCGATGCGCGATCATACGCTCCGCATGGCGCGCCGCTTCGGCATTACGCTTCAGGAGTTCGAGGAGGGGGGGATGCCGGTCGATTATATCCATGCCGCGAACTGGATCGGGGGCGATACGGAGGTGGAGATCCCGGGAGATTTCTCCTCGGCCGCGTTCCTGGTCGCCGCCGCGCTTGTCGTCCCCGGCTCTTCGGTTCGTATCGAAGGGGTGGGACTGAACCCCACGCGCATCGCCCTGCTCCATGCCCTCGCCGCCATGAATGCCCGCCTGCGCTGGGAAACGACCGAGGGAGAATACGAGCCGGCCGGATGGATCCAGGCGGAGTATTCCCCGGATCTGCGCGGCATAACGCTCGGCGGAAGGGAAGGGGAGAATATCTCCGTGGCCGAGATGATCGACGAGCTGCCGCTGCTGGCGTTTCTGGCCTCGCAGGCACAGGGGCGCACCGTGGTGCACGATGCCTGGGAACTGCGCGTAAAGGAGTCCGACCGTATCGCCGCCACCGCAACGCTGCTTGGCTCGCTCGGGCTGAAGATGATGGAGCTGGAGGATGGCTTCGTGGTCTCCGGACCGCAGCCTGTCGCCGGAGGCGCCGGGGCCGATCATCACGGCGATCACCGTCTCTGCATGATCGCTGCGGTGGCCGCGCTGGTCGCCCGGGCGCCGGTCGGCATACCCCGCCCGGAGGTTGCCGGGGTTTCCTATCCGGCGTTCTGGAACGATCTCGGCGCCATCGGCGGCGAGTGCACCATGGAATCGGACGAACGGAGAAATGCCTGATGCAACGGATCGTGCTCATCGGCTCCAATATCGCGCACTCCCGCTCCCCGCATATCCACAACACGCTCTTCCGGAAGTACGCTCTCCCGTACCGCTACGAGCTTATGCCGCTCCGGCCGGACCAGGTGCTCCCGGCGCTGGAGATGATGAAGCGGGGAGGGTATCGCGGCGCCAATGTGACCTCCCCGCACAAGCAGATCATCATGCCCGGCCTGGACCGGCTCTCCGATGAGGCGCGTGCCGTTGGCGCGGTCAATACCATCGTGTTCGAGAACGGAATGGCGACCGGCCACAACACCGATGTCGTCGGGTTCGATCGTTCCCTCTCCGCCGCCATGCGGCTGGAGTCCCCTTTCACCGCTGCGGTGCTGGGCACCGGCGGCGCGGCGCTGGCGGCGGCGCATGTGCTGCTATCGAAGGAGGGGCTCCGTTCGATGACGATCTATTCGCGCGATAAGGCCAGGGCCGGGAGGGTGGCCGGAGCCTGCAACGACTCCCGCGTACAGGGAGATGCTCTGGAGCATTTCTCCCCGGCCGATCTGGTGGTGCACGCCACGCCGGTGGGGCTTCCGGGCAATCCCGGCTCCCTCCTCGATGCGGACCGGCTGCGCGGCTGCGGCCTGCTCTACGAGATGATCTATTCCCCCGCCGAGACCGCTCTGATGTGCGCCGCAGGTGATGCCGGCGTTCGTACCGTGGGCGGCATGGGGATGTTCATCGCCCAGGCGCTCGGTGCCTTCCGGCTCTGGACCGGCATCGAGGCCGATCCGGGAGCGGTTGACAGCATAGAGAATATCGATTGATGCATTTACGCTATCAGCCCCTCCTGATCCGCTTTCATCCTGATAGCGCTGCGAATACTCGCTCATCGGAGATTGAGGAGAGTCCGGGCCTGCATCGTACTTTTGCCGGAGGATCGGTAGAACTTCTGCAACGGACCACGGACTACTTACCACGGACCGGTTCCCAGTTGGGAGATCCGTTCCCTTCAGTACTTCATTCCGTTAAGCGCTCTTATGATAATCTGGCTTCAGGGCCCTTCCGGGGCGGGAAAGACGACTGTTGGACGGGAGCTGGCATCGCTCCTCGGCCTGCCGTTCATCGATCTTGATGAGGCGATCGAGCGTGAGCAGGGACGGAGCATCCTCGATATCTTCCGGAGCGACGGGGAGGCCGCGTTCCGCCGCATGGAGTGGGAGGTGCTGCTCGGGATCGTCGATGGCGGCCGGGAGCCCATGGTGGTGGCGCTTGGCGGCGGTGCGATGGCCGATCCGGCGGTGCGTACCATGATGAAGCGGAGCGGACCGCGCATCTCGCTCGCTATTACCGCCGCCGAAGCGATACGCCGCCTGGGAGCCGATACGCCGCGCCCGCTGCTGTACGAGGAGAACCCCGAGGCGGCATGGCGGAAGCTCTACGACAACCGCCGCCGCTTCTATGATGATACCGATCTGACCGTGGATGCCGGGCGGGCACCGGCCGATGTCGCCGCCTCGATCAGGCAGGGGCTTTCAGGATTGACGGGGCCCGCATGGTCGTACGATGCGGTGCTGGCCGGGGAGCGCTCGGCCGTGGCGGGGTACCGTTCCCTCCATGCCCTGATGCGCGATCTGGAAGTGCTGGCCGGGGAGCGCCAGCTCTGCATCGTCGCCGACAGGAACATCATCAACTACTTCGGCGATTATCCGGGAGCCGAGGATGGTGACCGTGAGAACGGGCGCCGTCTGCTGCTGGCGGCCGATGCCGGGGAGAGCGGGAAAACCCTGGGGGTTGTCGAGGATCTGGCCTCGGCGATGGCCGTGGCCGGCTTCACCAGGGAGTGTATCGTGGTGGGGCTGGGCGGCGGCGTGGTGACCGATCTGGCCGGGTTCCTGGCCTCCATCTATATGCGCGGCGTCCGCGCCATCTCCATCCCCACCACGCTCCTTGCGCAGGTGGATGCGGCGGTAGGCGGCAAGACCGCGGTGAACGCCGCCGGGATCAGAAATCTGCTCGGCACATTCCGCCAGCCCTCCGATGTCATGGTCTGGCCCGGATTCCTTCGCACGCTGCCGGTGCGCGAACTGCGGTCGGGATTCGTGGAGTCGCTGAAGATGGGGATCGGCAATTGCGCGGATCTGGCCGATGCGGTGGAGCGGGCGATCCCGGAGATCCTCGCCGGCGAGATCCCGGCGAACATCGAGGAGGTTATCCGCCTGAGCATCCGCGCCAAGCTGGATGTGGTGGAGCGGGATACGCTGGAATCATCGGTGCGGATGTCGCTCAATCTGGGCCACACCTTCGGCCATGCGCTGGAAGCCGCCGCGCCGGGAGACTATGCGCATGGCGAGGCCGTGGCGTTCGGTCTGGTGGCCGCTTCGGAGATGGCCGGGCGGCTCGGCCGCATCAGCGCGGGCCGCCGCGATTGGATCGTACGCCGCGCGCTCCCGTTCACTCATGACGCCGCTCTGCGGCCCGATCCGGCCGCCATCCTCCGGGCGATGGAGGGGGATAAGAAACGCTCCGCCGCCGGCCTCCGGTTCATCCTTCCTGCCGAGAGCACCGGCGTGGAGATCGAGACCATCACCGATCCGGCGGTTATCATCGAGGCGATGGAGCGGGCGTTCGCGCTGGTTGCCGAGCACTATCAGAACAGAGAGAACACCTGAACGAGAAACGTATGAAGATCACCGTCATCAACGGGCCGAACCTGAACCTGCTGGGCCGCCGCGAGCCCTCCGTCTACGGAACCGATACGCTGGAGGATATCGAGCGGAAGATCCGCGCGGTTGGCGATGAACTGGGTCTGGAGCTGGAGTTCTTCCAGTCGAACAGCGAGGGGGCCATCATCGATGCGCTCCATGCGGCGCGCTTCGAGCGTGGCACCGATGCGGTGGTTATCAACCCCGGCGCCTATACCCATTATTCCATCGCCATCCGCGATGCCATCGCCGCCATAGAGATCCCCGTGATAGAGGTGCATCTCTCCAACACCCATGCGCGCGAGCCGTTCCGCGAACGCTCGGTGGTGGCCGCCGTCTGCAAGGGGAGGATAGAAGGGCTTGGATGGCGGGGGTACGTGGCGGCCGTGCGGACCCTGGGGGAGATGGGGAGTAGATCGTAGTTATTCGTACTTAGTTTTTAGTACCTAGTTTTTAGCCCGTTGCCTTCGGTGGCTGTAGATGGTAGTAGTACGAGGGTCAGTGGTCAGTGCGCGGGCTACCCCTGCTGTCAGTTGTCCGTGGTCGTTGGAACTTGATGGTCCGTGGTCAGTCCGCGAGCTTTGCTCGCTGTCAGTAGTCCGTGGCTATTGCAACTGATGTTCCATGCTTAACAAGGGACTACCCTCATAGAATCCACGGACCACGGACTACTGACGGCGGACATTCTCATCAATCGAAAATCC
>JBMDXA010000069.1:0-10716 GCA_048594725.1 Candidatus Kapaibacteriota bacterium | reverse complement strand
TCGGCCCGGAGAGCGCCGAGCCCGGCCCGCGTATCACCTCGATCTGCTGGATATCCTCGTTGACCAGGGGAATGAAATTATGGGCGTTCAGCCGGAGCGACGGTACGCTGGCGATCCGGTTGTCCACCAGCATCATCATCGAGCCGGAGCCGGCATTGTTGAAGCCGCGCGCAACCACGTTGCTCTGCGTCAGCCCCGATTGCACGATGTCCAGCCCGGTCACCCCTTTCAGATGATCGACCGTCGAGAGCGCCGGCTGCTCCTGGATGCTCCGGGCATCCACCACCGAGACCGATGCCGGCGCGCTGGTGATCTTCTCCGGACGGCGCGAAGCCGAGACCACCACCTCCTCATACCCGAGCGCTCCCGGCGCCAGAGCCGCGTTCAGCGTGGCGCTCCCCCCCGCATCTATCCGTACCCCGTTCCGTTCAAACGGCGCAAAGCCGACGTAGGTGACCGTGACCCGGTAGGTTCCGGGAGAAAGCCCCGCAACGTTGTAGGTACCGTCGGCGCGGGTGATGGCCCCGCTCTGCCGTGTGGTGGCATCGCTCCCGGACAGGCGCACCGTGGCGCCGGCCAGGGGAAGCCCCGATGCGGAATCGGTCACCCGCCCGCTCAGCGTGCCGGTCTGTGCGTGCAGAGTCGAGGATGCAGCGGCCACCAGCGCCGCCAGCGGCAGACAGCGTAGAATGGCATTCCCCCTGGAGAGAGGCATAGATGGAAGCTCCGTGCTTGCGTGAATTGTTCTGAAAGAGGTGGCCGAACTTACTGATTAGTTGTGAGGTAGTATTTAGTATTTAGTATTTAGGGCTTAGTGTTTAGAGCGGATTGCAGATACGATACGCTGAGCTATGCTCTGTGTGGTTATGCCCCTTAGAGTGAGCATCGGTTGGTATAACTCCATCCGATGGCTAGCTGGCAGATAACAGGTAGTAGCAAAGAGGGAAGATGAGATGAGATGAGATGGGATCGATCCTCTACTCTACTCCCCAACCCCTGCACTCCTAGGCCCCTGGACTCTCCGGCTCCCTTTCGCTCAGTACCATATACATCTCGTGATCCCGCCAGCCGCCATCGATCAGGAGCATTTTCGGGGAGAAACCGATCCTGCTGAAGCCACATTTTTCCAGCACCCGGCGCGATGCCGCGTTGTGCGGCATGATGTTGGCTTCCAGCCGATGCAGGCCGAGCGTCCCGAAGGCAAATTCCATAACCTCCCGGAGCGCGCTGCTCATGATACCGTTCCGCTGATGGGAGCCATCCATGCTATATCCGAAACGGCCGTTGTTGTAGGCCCCCCGCTCGATCGCCGTAAGGGTGATGGTGCCGATCAGAAGCTCCCGGCCATCTTGCGGGATGAAGATGCCGAAGCGATATTCCCGCTCCTGCCGCGAAAGCTCCAGCGTTGCCTCCAGCCGCCGGCGCTGGAACTCGAGGGTGAAAAATCCCTCCGGAGGAATCGGCGACCACTCCCGGTGGAATTCCCGGTTGCGGGCGTAATATGCCGTGATCTCCGGTGCGTCCTCCATCGTGAAAAGACGAACCGTACGGGAGAGCGGCTGCGGCCGGGGAATGCTGTTCATGGGAGCAGGGATAATGGAAGCCGGAAGAATGCTTCGCGTGGAATGATGCCGGATACTGTTGTAATGTACATATTCTCCCCGCAATCCTCCCCCCTGCGGAACCTGGTACGGTGTAACGAACGGCACGCCCCATGAGCGGCGTCCAATTATCAATATTTATTCCGAGTAAAAGGCCTTGCCGATGCCAAGGATCGTCGCAACCGGTACGATGCTGCCGGATCACGTTCTCACACAGAAGGAAGTCAAGCAATTCGCCCATGATATTTATGGAGAGGCGTTCAGCGATATCGGCCGGCTGATGGGAGTGTTCGACAACACCGAGATAGAACAGCGGCATTTCTGCGTGCCGCTGGACTGGTTCGCCTCGGAAAAATCGTTCAAGCAGAAGAACGATCTGCATATCGAGTGCGCTATCGCTCTCTCCACCGGCGCCATAGGGCGGGCGCTGGAGGCGGCGGGCATGGAGTACGGCGATATCGATTATCTCATCTACGCTTCCACCACCGGGGTTTCCACCCCCAGCATCGACGCGCAATTGATCCAGCGGCTCCCGTTCCGCCGCACCATCAAGCGGCTCCCCATCTGGGGCCTGGGCTGCGCCGGGGGCGCCTCCTCCCTCTCGCGTGCCATGGATATCGCCCGTGCCGACCGCTCCGCACGCATCCTGGTGGTGGTCACCGAGTTGTGCGGCCTCACCTTCATGCGCAACGATCTTACGAAATCGGCGCTGGTGGCAACCTCCCTCTTCGCCGATGGCTCGGCGGCCGCAGTGGTGGTTGGAAGCGATGTACAACTGCCGCCGGAGATCCCGGCTCCGCGCCTGCTGGCGTCCTATACCAATACGCTGGACGCATCCCTCGATGTGATGGGATGGGATATCGGCGACGATGGATTCCGGGTGATTATCTCCAGAGATATCCCCACGATCGTCCGTACCTTCATGCGGGAATCGATCGAGAGCTTCCTGGCGCTCGAAGGGCTCGATATCGGCCGGATCGATCATTTCATAGCGCATCCGGGAGGGGCAAAGGTGCTCCAGGCATATATCGAATCGCTCGATCTCCCCGGCAAGAAGCTGGAGCACACGCGGGAGGTGCTCCGCACCTGCGGCAATATGTCGGCGGCATCGGTGCTGTTCGTGCTGGAGCGATTCATGCAGGACCCCGCAATCCGCGCCGGCAGCTACGGGCTGCTCGGGGCGCTCGGCCCAGGGTTTTCATCGGAACTGCTGCTGATGCGATGGTAGGGGGAGGTGGGATTTTCGATTTTGGATTTTAGAGTTACGATTGACGAAGGGGCCCTGGCCGGTAGCAGGACCAGTCGCAGGCACTCCTGCCCGGCTCCCGGCACTACTCCATCTACGAGCTACTCCTCTTGCTTATCGCAGCCTACTCGATATTTCTGACGAATTTCGTCTTCGGCCTTCTGGTGAAATCGCGTGTTATCGATAGCAGGCGATTTCGCTTCATACACCATATGCTCTATTTTCTTGTGGTGGCAACCCTGCTGGCCTCGGCCGTTATCGCCTTTATCGGCGGGGAGCGGACGGCATGGTTTCTGGCGGGGATGACCGGACTTCTGCTGGTGATGCCCCGGCTCCGTGGAAGAAGCAGGGCGCACTGGATGTACGCGACGTTCTGTTCGGCCGTATATTCGGCGATCGTTTTCTGGCACTAGATCACAAACAGCAGCCGGCGTGGAATTACTGGAAGCAATCAAAAACCGACGGACGACAAATTCCCGTTTTCTCGATAAACCGATATCCGACGAGCATATCCGCACCATCATCGAAGCGGCGAGTTATGCTCCAAGCCATTTCAACTCGCAGCCGTGGAGGTTCGTGCTGATCCGCGATCCGGAGCGCCGCAGGCATCTGGGAAAGATCGCCGGACGCTCCATGGTGGCGGTGATGGAACGCGGAAAATTCTGGAAACGGTATCTGAAATATTTCCGTTTCACCAAGGAGGAAACCGAACGCTCCGGCGACGGCATCTATATCGATAATGTCCCGGCCCCGCTACGGCCGTTCATCCGCTTTCTGTTCTCCGAACGCGGGGGCGAGGTGATGAACAAGCTGCGCGTCCCCTATATTCTCGCCATCGATTCGAAACGCCTTATCTCCACCTCCCCGCTGGTGCTGGCCGTGCTTCTGACGAAGGACGAGTACAGGAAGAACGAGCTTTCCGGCATGTATTCGATGCTGGCGCTCGGCATGGCGATCGAAAATATCTGGCTGACCGCAAATTCCATCGGCGTGGGCGTGCAGTTCATCTCCCTTCCGATGGAGGCCGGCGGCGAATACTGGCAGGAATGCGTGGAGATGGTGAACCCGCCGGAGAATTACGAGGTGATAGCCCTCTTCCGCCTCGGCTATGTCGATCCGAAAGCGAAACGCCCGGCCATCGACTGGACAAGCCCGCAACGCAAGGATATCTCCGCATTCTGCTTCGAGGAGACATTCGGAAAGGAGTGGAAGCCGGAAGCCTAGGCGGCTGCGACTCCGGAGCCACGGGAAAGGAATATCGAGGTGAAGGAAAGGCGGGAAGCCGGCCGGTCAGTTCTTCCAATCGTAAATCGTACATTCCCCCGAATCGAAAATCCCCCCACCGGAATCGTACATCGAAAATCGACAATCGAAAATCCCATGCCCGACCATCATTCCGATGCCGATAGATTCGAGAGAGAAACGGTCACCGATCTCGACGACGATACCCCCGATGTTCCCCAGGGAAGGCCGCTGCATACGCGCATCATGATAGGTCTTGCGGTGGGGGCCGGAAGCGGGCTGCTGGCGAATGCGCTGGCCGGGCCGGAGAACGGCACCGTGGCCTGGATCGTGGCGAACATCACCGATCCGGTGGGCACGCTCTTTCTGCGGCTTCTGCTGATGATCGTGGTGCCGCTGGTGTTTTCGTCGCTGGTGGTGGGAATAGCGGGCGTCGGGGATTTCAGGAAGCTGGGACGGGTGGCGGTGAAATCATTCTCCTATACCATCATCATCTCCGCCATATCGGTGGTGATCGGCCTCACCCTGGCAAATACCATACGCCCCGGCGACCGCGTGGACCCGGCCACCACCACGGCGCTGCGGGAGCGTTACAGCTCCGATGCGGGGAAACGCGTGGAAGCCGCGGCCAGTGCGGCATCGGCAAACGATACGCCGCTGATGACCGCGGTCAAGACCATCGTTCCGGTCAACCCTATCGCATCGATCGCCGGTGAGACGCCGAACATGCTTCATCTGATGTTCTTCGCGCTCCTCTTCGGCGTCGCCATGACGCTCCTCTCCAGCGGGGCCGCCGCCCCGCTGCTGCGCGGCATCGAGGGCATCTACAAGGTCACCGCCCGTATCGTCGATATCATCATGCGGCTGGCTCCCTATGCGGTGGCGGCGCTCCTGTTCACCAACACGGCCCGCTTCGGCCTGGATGTGATGCAGGCGCTGCTGTGGTTCGTGGTGACGGTGCTGCTGGGACTTGGGCTGCATATGTTCGGGATCTATTCCCTGTCGGTGTATTTCCTTTCGCGCATCTCACCAGTCGAATTTTTCCGCCGTATCAAGACCGTGATGCTGACGGCATTTTCCACCTCCTCGTCGAATGCAACGCTCCCGACGGCGATACGGGTATCGGAGGAGAATCTCGGCGTCCCGCGCGATATCAACAGCTTCGTGCTGACGGTAGGGGCTACGGCCAACCAGAACGGCACCGCGCTCTACGAGGGGATCACCGTGCTCTTTCTGGCACAGCTTGCCGGAGTGGATCTCAGTCTGGGAGAGCAGTTGATGGTGGTCTATCTGGCGATTCTGGGAGGGATCGGTACGGCGGGCGTGCCGTCCGGCTCCATCCCCTTTATCATCGGCGTGCTGGTGACCGTGGGAGTGGACCCGGCGCTGATCGCGATCATCCTGGGCGTGGACCGCATCCTGGACATGTGCCGCACCACGCTGAACGTGGCCGGCGATATCACCGCCGCCACCTTCGTTGCGCGCTCGGAGGGATATCCGCTGCTGGGAGATCCGGAAAAGATGTAACGATCGCGGCGAAAAAACGATTAAAAAAAAATACCAGCGGGAGAGCGTGTCGCTATCGGCATCATGCTCTCCCGCGGTAGTTCTATCAGCGGCGATTATTCGCAGGCGGCGCCCCTACGGACGGCAGGGCGGCGTGCCCGGGAAGACATATACCGTGCAGTTGCTGATGTCCATATAAAGATCGACACAGGAGAACGGGGCAGGCCCTACGATAACGCCTTGAATCCATCCGTTTGAAGGCACCGGCGCCGGGGGCGATGGCGGGCCCGGCTGCACGACCGGATAGAAGAAACCTCCGGCTGAAATAACGCCGTTGATCGTTGTCCCGGCCGGAATAACTACCGTGGGACTATCGTTGAACGGGGGCGCATTAAGCACCGGGATCACCCCGGCCGGCGTGGTTACCAGAGTGATCGAGACCGGGTTTCCGGTCACGTTCTTCACCCGCAGAGTAGCACAGGGCGGGTTCCACAGCACCGGCTGGGCGGCCGCAGTGATGACGCCGAGAAGCATAAGGGCAAAGGCTGCCGAAAGGAGACGACGGATATTTACGTTCATGGATCGAACCTCCATTTGGAATTACCTGGAATTACGTTGTTGCGATGATTGATGCCGGAGCCACCGGCCTGGCAGACGCAGCGGCCTCCCCCGCATGGAGCGGTCAGGGACGGCAGGGAAGCGTGCCAGGGAAAATGTAGACCGTGCAGTTGAACAGGTCCAGATACAGATCCACGCAGGTGAACGGCGGCGGGCCCAGGGTCACGCTGGGAATCCATGCATTTGCCGGGATCGGCGCGGGCGGCGACGGCGGTGCCGGCTGGATCACCGGATAGAAAAATCCCCCGGCCGAGGTGACGCCATCCACCGTTGCGCCCGCAGGCATCGGTATGGTGGCAGTTACACCACCCGGCGGGATATTGAAGAATATCGGAAGCAGTCCGGCCGGCGTGGTGGATAATTTGATCGTTATCGGGGCGGCGGTCAGATTCTTCACACGCAGTCCCGGACATGGCGGATTCCATATCAGCGGCTGTGCGATGGCACTGATGGCGCTGATGAGCATGACGGCAAATGCCGCAAGCAGCGAAAGGCGGATGCGTCCATTCATGGAATGAATCTCCGTTCGGATTGATGAGATAATGAAGGTGCGGCGGTTGGGCCGCTGGGGGGGATTTCTGGCATCCCCTTTCCCATAAAGAGGAATCACTCCGGAGGAAATGGACAGCACGGAAATATCGGGGAGAAGATGGCGGGATAACAGGTGGCGCCCGGCGGCTGGGGATGGTAGCGGGAGAGCTGGCCCGCCCGGAGAAACGGGACGAGGGATGATATCAGGCCATGGAACACGATGGCAGCAGCGTGCCGGACGAGCGATGGTTTACGATCGCTGACCGGCATGGAACGCTCATCGCATATAGACTTTATAGCCCATCACCCGGTCGGTCTGCCCATCGTAGGCAACGGCGATGTGCGGTCCCGAAGGAGAATCCGGTGTGGCAAGCGCCACCATCGTGCCGGCGCGGGCAAGCCGGGGATCATCGAACACCACCGTCCCCTTGCCGATATTGAAGACCTTGTAGTAGACGTGGCGATCGGAGCGCACATAGGCCACGCCATCGCGCAGGATGATCTCGGTGATGTGATTGAGCAGATCGGTCGCGGCAAGGCGGGCGCTGTCGCCGGAGACGAGGCCCGCATACATGGCGTTCAGCGTGGCGATCCGCTCGTTGCCGGTGGCGAGCGTTCCGCAAGCGCTCCAGGCTTTTCCCTGGCAATCCACACCCATCGAGCAGACCAGCCGCTCCTCGGCGCCCGGGCGCGCATCCCAGATCTCCGTCTTCACGACGATCCTTCCCTCCTCCTCATCGCAATCCTCCACGCTATAGATCATCTTGTTGTTCTGCGCATGCAGAGCGGTTACCGAAAGCACCGAGAGCAGAAGGGTTACGAGGATGGAAGGGCGCATGGGAAAGACAGCAGTTAATGTCTGGGTTGGAGAGCCTGGCTCTTAAGGAAGTACGGATACGTTTTCTACGGCTCGTTGTCGCGGGGTTGGCAAACCCCCCCCCGGCGACCACAGGAGGCGGGCGGAGTCGAACTCCGCCCGAACGGGCACGCTACACCAGGATGGGAATTATGTGCGCGCAAAAGTTTTCCGGTGGGCGCCCGGTGGGAAAATCACCATGTTCTCATCCTGAACAAGCGCAGGAAGCGAACGATCCGGCGCCAGCCGGACTCCCGGACATCCTCTCCCCAATCGAAAATCTAAAATCGCCAATCGAAAATCCCTACATCGTCCCGTACGTAAAAAGATTTTCCGGATGATCGTCCAGGCGTTTCGCGTTGACGATATGGCGTACGGTTGCTCCGCGGAGCACAAGCGCATCGGCCACCCAGAAACGATGGCAGTGGCTGGGGTCGGACTCGGCGCACATCAGCGCCACACGATACTGCGAGGCCAGATCCAGGGCATGCTCCAGCCCCCGCTTGAACGGCGCGGTCTCCATATAGGTGGCAAATCCCCTGGAGCGTTCGCTGCACGAGCGCGCCGTATCGATCACATGCTGCGGCGGCTTCACCCCGCCGAGATCGTTGCAGTGCTCGTACAGCAGGCCGTTCTCCGGAATTATCCGGGTGATCTCCTCCCGGTTGAACTGCGGGTTGTGCCGCGAGTAGGGGATGCGCCGTATATCGAGGAGAAGTTCCACGCCATGCTGTTTCAGCAGCGCCAGCAACTCCTCCTGCGTGCGCGTGGAGTGGCCGATGGTATAGATAACAGGAGATTGTTCGTGCGTCATACGGAAAAATGCCGTTCGATAATATCGCAAGGGATCGGGTATTCGACGGATAGAGCATGACGATCGTGTACCGGAAAGGGGTGAAAATCTCTCCTCGCACACCGGCAACGCATGGCGGCCGGCTCGCAGCATGCGTCCGCTCCCGGTAGTCCCCGGATGGAGCCGGAAGCTGGCAGCCGGGAGCAACCGGAACGAAGCGGACAGAGGAGCAGGGAGCCGGTTCACTGCCGGCCCCAGGCGCCCCGCTCTCTTCCAACCGAAAATCCGGCATCGCGAATCGAACGTCTCCCCTCCCCCAACTTCGTCTTCCGCTTCGTTGTTTCTGCCTCTCCTGCGTATCTTCCTCCCATTGCCTGTAAGAACAACTCACAAGCGGAGAGACGCGGACGTAATGGCTGAACTTCCCAAAGCATACAACCCCGCCGAGGCGGAGGCACGATGGTATCCCTACTGGTACGAGCATCATCTGTATGATGCCGAGGCGAACCCGAAGCGCTCCCCCTATACCATCGTCATCCCCCCGCCGAACATCACCGGCATGCTGACGCTGGGGCATGTTCTCAACAACTCCATTCAGGATATCTATGTCCGCTGGCATCGCATGCGCGGCTATGAGGCCTGCTGGATTCCCGGCACCGATCACGCCGGCATCGCCACGCAGACCAAGGTGGTGGAGGCGCTCTCGAAACAGGGGATCGACCGCCGCGACCTGGGGCGCGAGAAGTTCGTTGAGCGGGTCTGGGAATGGCGGAAGGAATATGGCGGCATCATCTTCCAGCAGCTCCGCGCCCTCGGCGTGTCGGTGGACTGGCGCCGCGAACGCTTTACGTTCGATGAAGGGCTCTCCGAAGCCGTCAAGGAAGTCTTCGTCCGCCTGTACGACCGGGGCCTGATCTACCGTGGCAAGAAGATCGTCAACTGGTCGCCGAAGGCACAGACCACCCTGAGCGATGAGGAAGTGCAGCACCGCGAGGTGGTGGATCGTATGTACACCCTCCGCTATCGCATGGACGACGGCAGCGGGGTCATCCTCGTCTCCACCGCCCGCCCGGAAACCCTCTACGGCGACGTGGCGGTTGCGGTGAACCCGAACGACGAGCGCTACCGCGATATGATCGGCAAGCTGGTAGTAGTCCCGCTGGCCGGGCGCGCCGTTCCGATAATCGCCGACGAGTATGCCGATCCGGAGTTCGGCACCGGCGCGGTGAAGATCACCCCGGCGCACGACCCGAACGATTACGAGGTCGGCCTGCGGCACGATCTGCCGATGCATAACACCATCAATCCCGACGGCTCGATGAACGAGCTTGCCGGGCCGCTCGCCGGCATGGACCGCTTCGAGGCGCGCCGCGCAGCCGTGGAGATGCTCGCCGAGTACGACCTGATCGAGAAGGATGAGGAATACCGCCACTCCGTCGGGTTCTCCGAGCGCGGCGGCGAGCAGATAGAGCCGTACCTCTCCGACCAGTGGTTCGTGAAGATGAAGCCGCTGGCCGAGCCCGCCCTGGCCGCGGTGATGGATGGGCATATCAAGTTCTATCCCGAACACTGGGTGAAAACCTACGAGCACTGGATGGCGAACATCCGCGACTGGCCGATCTCCCGGCAGCTCTGGTGGGGACATCGCATTCCGGTCTATTACGTTGAGGACGGACGGTTCACCGCAGCCCGCAACGAGGAGGAGGCACGCCGGAAGCTCGGCCTGGGCGCGACCACCCCGCTCCGCCAGGATGAGGATGTGCTCGATACCTGGTTCTCCTCCTGGCTCTGGCCCTTCTCGGTGCACGGCTGGGGAAGCAATGAAAAGAACGAGCGCGATCTGGCCTACTTCTACCCCACCGATCTGCTGGTGACCGGGCCGGACATCATCTTCTTCTGGGTGGCCCGGATGATTATGGCCGGGTTCGAGTTTATGCGGGGCGAGCCGAACATCGACGGAACACCGCGCGCCGAGATCGCCGATCTGATCCCCTTCAAGACCGTCTACTTCACCTCGCTCATCCGCGATGCGAAGGGGCGGAAGATGTCGAAGTCACTCGGCAACTCCCCCGATCCCCTCCAGGTGATCGGCGAGTACGGCGCCGATGCGCTCCGCTTCACCATCAACTATCTGGCCCCCACCGGGCAGGATGTGCGCTTCTCCTCGGAGATGTGCGAGATCGGCCGGAACTTCGCCAACAAGATCTGGAATGCCGGGCGATTCCTCCTGATGAAGCAGGCCGAGGTTGCCGATGCCACCGGAGGGGAGATACCGTATGAGACCAGCCTGGAACGGCTGGAGCCTATCTCCTCCTCCGACCGC
>JBMDXA010000068.1:0-6787 GCA_048594725.1 Candidatus Kapaibacteriota bacterium | reverse complement strand
TCCTTCGGTTCAACCGGACTCCTTCTCTCGTTACCCCCATCCCTTGTTTCCCGGTTGTACCACCGAGGCAGGAACATTCTACCTCTCTTTGTCTTAATCCTTCTTCTTTATACCGGCCAACGAACTTTATACTCCCCTGGTCGCAATCCAGGTAACAAACATGGATTATTCGGGTCTTTTTCTGTGGCCCATCGAATTGAATGTCGGGGCAGGTGAACAATCCGGTTTTTCACCTCCGGTATCCCTAACTATTATCGGTTCTATGTGTTCATATCGGTAGGGACACGAAGCGCAATGTCGCGATGATCTCTTCCCCCCCCCTCTGGCGATCATCCTATCCGATGTTCTGAGCATGCCCGTAGAGCCGGCATGCGTAGTATTTGAGTAGTTCAGCCACTGCGAACCGGCGTTATTATCGGATCATCGCCGGATGTGGCGGGCGAGATTGGAATACCAGGGAATATCCGAGCTGTTTACATCAGATTTTTCAACATTGTCATGCACATTCAATACGAGAGGGCCGTATGAATATGAAAACGTTACGAGGCTACATTGCCGGTTTTCTGTTCGCTATTCTTGGAACGAGTTCGCTTTTCTCGCAGGAACTGCCTGCCGGTGTGGAGGAGCAGCTTCTGGGATATGGACCCAGCAATATGGGGCGCGATTTCTGGCTGGCATTCCCGGCCAACTGGGACCTTCCGGGGTCGACCAGCTATTATATCCGCCTCTACATCTCCTCCCCGGTTCGTACCGAGGTGAAGGTGTGGGCCGGTGCCGGTCTCAAGAAAATTGTCTATACAGTCCCCAACAAGATTGTGAGGGTGGATCTGCTGCCGAGCGAGGCCCAGATGTTCGTGCGTGCCGACCAGCCACCGGTGCCGGATGATCGCATCTTCAAGAAGAAGGCGGTCCATGTGCGCGCTGGCGCTCCGGTCGTGGTGTATGGTATGAACCGTACCACCTTCACCTCCGATGGCCTTCTGGCATATCCGGTCAATGCGCTCGGCCGCGAATATGTGATCGCCTCCTACGGCGCCGTTATCGGCGTCAGCCAGGAGCTGCCATCGCAGTACATGATCATCGCGCCGTACAACGGCACCAGGGTGGAGATCTATCATCCGCATCGCACGCCGAATCACAAGGCCGGCGAGACCTTCACGATCGACCTGGATAGCGGTGACGTGTGGTCGGCGATGACCGTGGGCTACAACGGCGATATGACCGGCGCGGTCATCCGCGCCAACAAGCCGGTTGCGGTCACCGCGGGTCAGGCATGTACCTACATCCCCAACCTGCTGAACTTCTGCTGCTGCGATCATCTTACCGAGATGATGCTTCCCACCTCGTCGTGGGGCAAGATCTATCACGGCACGCCGTTCCAGACCCGTCTGAAGGGCGACTTCTACCGTGTGTTCGCCAAGGAGCCGAATACCAAGGTCTTTATCAATGGTGACGAGTATGCAACGCTCGCCACGGTTGGCGGCGAGGAAGGTATCGGCTGGTTCGAGTATCGCGCACTGGGCCGCTTCTCGGTGGAGTTTTCTGCCGACAAGCCGATCTATGTGTCGCAGTACAACACGTCGCAGGCGTACGACGGGGTTCCGTCCGATCCGTTCTTCCTGGTGCTGACTCCTGTGGAGCAGTATCAGAAACGGTTGTATTTCTGCACTCCTGATGCCGACTTCCCGCAGAACTTCCTGAACATCGTCTGCCAGGAGGATGAGTATGATGATATCGAGATCACGAAGGCTGATGAAAACAACTGGCGTCCGGTGGCATCGCTGCCAGATCTCACTGTGCCGCAGCGCTACCCCACCCTGATCGGCGGCAAGCGGTATATCACCGTGACGGCCGAGCTTGATCCGGGCACCTATCAGATGCGCGGCAAGACGGCCTTCGCCGGATATCTCTACGGCTTCTCCAACTACGATTCCTACGGGTATCCCATGTCGGTGTTCGCCGCAGATAAAACGGTTGAGGATCGTGAATCGCCGGTTATCAGCAAGACGCAGAGCTGCGATGGAAGCGTGGGCGCCACCGTACAGGATTTGCCGCGTGATTCGGCCCGGCGCTCCAATCTCGCAACGGTGGAACTGGACTGGAGGCAGGGGCTGACGGAAAACTATGATCTCTCTATAAAGCCGTTTGAATCGGGTGTGCAGGCTGAAACCGGATATTCCCTTACCGTCCTCGATAAGAGCAAGCCGGCCAGAGCGGTTGTGATTGTGAGCGATAAGTCCGGTAATGTCAGCATCGATACCGTTGTCTATCAGCCCTTGAACATCTCCCTGCAGGATACCCCGCTCAACTTCGGAAAGATGCGGGCCGGATCGGAGATAGTCAGAAAGCTGATTGTCACGAACAACTCCGATAATCCGGCGACGATCAAGGAAGTGCTGCTGAAGAGCCGTAACCAGAACTTCGAGCTTCTCAGCCCGAAGGGAGAGTTCGTGATCCCGGCGCACCAGAGCGTGGACGTGGAGGTGAAGTTCACGGCGGATCTGAAGGGGCGCCCCAATGGCAGAGCGGTGTTCGAGGATTCCGTCGGTTTCCGTGATGAGTGCGGTCTTCGGTACATGGCTCTGGTGAATGGGCAGGTGGTGAAGCCGGTCATCGAGGTGACCGATCATGATTTCGGCGGCCTGCCTGCTGATATGGAGTCCCGCCCGTGGAGCATGGACGTGCGCAACGTGTCGCAGATCGATGGGAGCACGCTGACGGTGTTCGCCAGGACCGGTCCTGCAAACAACAGCGGCCAGACCTTCAGCATAAAGGGTGGCGATGCCATCCCTATCTTCACGCTGGAGCCGGGGCAGAGCCGTACGCTGCAGATCACGGCCAGGCCGGCGAACGCCATGGAGTATAACGATACCATCTTCTTCCAGAGCGACGCGATGGAAGGGGACTCCAGTGGGTGGCTCCGGGTCAGAGGCGGCGTGGCCTCGGTGGGAACGCCGGGAGGCATTGCCGCGGTCAGCTCGCTGGAACTTGTTCCCAACCTGACCGATCGCGGCGAGACCACCCTTCGCTACCAGCTTCGCAAGCCCGCGATTCTGGTTGTGACGCTGATCGATGCCGCCGGAAAGGAGGTTCGTGTTATCGAGTCGGGTCGCGCCGAGGAGGCCGGAACCCACAGCCTGACGCTGGACCTGAAGGGGCTTGCGGCGGGCACCTACGCGGTCAGGGTGGAGTCGAACGGAGAAACCGATGTGCGGAGGCTTGTGATCGTACGCTAGGTATAACCGTCGGGGAGTAGTCTTTCATGCCGGCCGGTGCGCGATTCATCCGCACCGGCCGGTTCGTTTCCGGGGATGCAGGAGGCGTTCGTTCTCGTGGTGTTCTCCGGGTGTTGGGGTGGAAGATCGAGGGAGGACGGTAGCTGTTCGCTATCTTACCGGTCTATGAGCGAGCGCAATGCATTCAATCGCCAGGGGCCGATCGTACGGCTTCAGGGGGTAACAAAGTCATATGAACTGGAAGGGAAACCGCTCCAGGTGCTGCGGGGGATCACGCTTGACGTGGAGCCCGGGCAGATCGTGGCGATCATCGGGAGTTCCGGGGCGGGGAAAAGTACCCTGCTCCATATCATGGGAGCGCTCGATACCGCCACATCCGGAACGGTGCAGGTTGTCGGGGAACAGCTCGAAGGGATGCGGCCCTCACAGCTTGCCGATTTCCGTAACCGCCATATCGGCTTCGTCTTTCAGTTCCATCACCTCCTGCCGGAGTTCACCGCGGCCGAGAATGTGGCGATGCCCCTACTGATACGGGGAGAACCGCTCAAGGCGGCGATACAGCGTGCCGAACGGTATCTGGAACTGGTGGGGCTCGCCGAGCGATCCAGGCACAAACCGGCGGAGCTTTCCGGAGGAGAGCAGCAGCGCGTGGCCGTGGCGCGTGCCCTGATCCCGCAGCCCGATATCGTCCTGGCCGATGAGCCCTCCGGCAATCTGGATTCGGAGAACGGGGACCGGCTTCACTCGCTTCTCTGGGAGATCAGCCGTGCCGAACGGCGCACGTTCATTATCGTCACCCACAATGCCGACCTTGCCGAGCGCGCCGATCGTGTGCTTCACATGCGCGATGGCGTTCTTGCCGATATCTGATTCCTCCCTCCTAGTTACACAATGCCTTTATGGCCGCCTCGGCGGCCTTTTTTATTTCACACGCCGCACTCCTCCCCTTCTTCTGCTGAAGCAATGAGCGTATCGCTCCTCTCCTTCCCAGTTGACATCATCCGCTTCAGGTAAACACAGCCTTCGGCTTGTCACCTTTAAGACCCGTGGAGCCGTGTAGATGTCACAGGTATTTTCCCTTTTTACGGAATTAATATTCAATAATTACGAGCGGGAATGGAAAAATGATTTTTGCGATAATTGCTGAAACATTGCGGAACTCTCCCGGTCTTTATCTCTGAAGAAGCGATAGAGTGCTGGATAAAACATGCGGCAGAATGATGCGGCGATCCGGTAATTCCGGGAGTTTATAATTTTCCGAAAAAATATCGTTTCCTCATTTCGACACCCTGCGATTACGTACCGGTCAAAATCATGGTTGTTGATTATCCCTGAATCTCTACCCTCTAGTGTCTTGTGAGCGTATGACAGGCCGACAACTGGGCATGCTCTCACTTGGGAAGGGTAAATAGTTTCATTTATTCAGTTCCAAGGAGAACCCTATGCGTCCTTTCATCCGGTATTTACTTCCGTTGCTGCTGCTATTTATAGTGGGCATCGGCGAGGTCCGGTCGCAGAGTATGGCCGGTTATGCAAAAGATTTTCCCGTACCGTACGGGCCCACCAACGCCGGCCGCGATTTCTGGATGTCGTTCCCAGCCAACTGGAATATGCCAGACGCGGCCGCCTATTATATCCGCCTTTATATCACCTCCGCCGTCCGCACCCAGGTGAAGGTTTATGCCAACGGCATCAAGGCGGTATTCTATACGGTCCCCAACAGAATCAAGACGGTGGACCTGCTGCCGAGCGATGCACAGGCGGTAGTGCGTACCGATGCGCCGCCGGTGCCGCCGGACCGCACCTTCCCGGGTAAGGCGGTTCATGTGGAAGCCGGTGCTCCGATCGTGGTGTACGGTATGAACCGTACCTCCTTCACCTCGGATGGTATCCTGGCTTTCCCCACCAATGTGCTGGGCCGCGAATATGTGATCGCCTCCTACGGCGCCGTTATCGGCGTCAGCCAGGAGCTGCCATCGCAGTACGTGATTACCGCTCCCTACGACGGAACCACCGTTCAGATCTATCATCCGCATCGCACGCCGAACCATGCGGCCGGCGAGACCTTCACGATCAACCTGAACAAGGGTGATGTGTGGTCGGCGATGACCGTGGGCTACAACGGCGATATGTCCGGTGCAGTGCTGAAGGCAAGCAAGCCCATTGCGGTTATCGCAGGTCAGGCATGTACCTACATTCCCAACCTGCTGAACTTCTGCTGCTGCGATCATATCGTGGAGATGATGCTTCCCACCTCGTCGTGGGGCAAGATCTACCACGGCACGCCGTTCCAGACCCGTCTGCGGGGCGACTTCTACCGCGTGTTCGCCAAGGAGCCGAATACCACGCTCTTCATCAATGGCGAGAAGTATGGAGTGATGAGCACCGCCGGTGGCGAGGAAGGTATCGGCTGGTTCGAGTATCGCGCTCTGGGCCGCTTCCCGGTGGAGTTCTCCGCCGACAAGCCGATCTCGGTAGCGCAGTACAACACCTCGCAGCAGTATGACAACGTGCCGTCCGATCCGTTCTTCCTGGTGATGACTCCTGTGGAGCAGTATCAGAAGGGGCTGATCTTCTGTACTCCTGATGCCGACTTCCCGCAGAACTTCCTGAACCTCGCCTGCGAAGAGCAGGGCTATCCCGAGATCGAGATCACCGAGGCCGGCGAGAACAACTGGCGTCCGGTGGCATCGATGGCCGGTACCGGCGTGCCGCAGCGCTACCCCACCCTGATCGACGGCAAACGGTATATCACCGTGACGGTCGATCTTGATCCGGGCACCTACCAGATGCGCGGCAAGACGGCCTTCGCCGGATATCTCTACGGCTTCTCCAATTTCGATTCCTACGGCTACCCCATTTCCGTTGTTGCCGCCGACCTGACCAGGTCCGACAAGGACCCCCCCACCTTCACGCCCAAGCAGAATTGCGACGGTACCGTCGAGGTCATCGTCAAGGATATGCCGAATGAGGATGCCGATCGCACCAACCTTGCGACGATCGAGCTTGATCCGGACCCGAGCGTGACGGAGAACTACGAGCTGATCGTGACTCCGTTCGAGGCCGGTGTGACGCGCCAGACGACGTACAAGCTTCAGGTGATCGACAAGAGCAAGCCGGGCAAGGCGCTTGTGATCCTGAGCGATATGGCCGGCAACGTGTCGGTACAGGAGGTGGTGTACAGCCCGCTGAACGTATCTCTGCAGCCGTCGCCGACGGACTTCGGGAAGATGCGTGCCGGCACGGATGCTACCAAGACCCTGAAGCTGACGAACAACTCGGACAATCCGACGACGATCAAGGAAGTGCTGCTGAAGAGCGGCGCCCAGAGCTTCGAGCTTATCAGCCCGAAGGGAGAGTTCGTGATCCCGGCGCACGAGAGTGTGGACGTGGTCGTGAAGTTCACGGCGGACCTGAAGGGCCGCACCAGCGGTCTGGTAGTGTACGAGGATTCGGTTGGTCTTCGTGATGAGTGCGGTCTCCGGTACATGGCTCTGGTGAAGGGCCAGGTGGTGAAGCCGATCATCGAGGTGACCGATCATGACTACGGC
>JBMDXA010000067.1:0-72091 GCA_048594725.1 Candidatus Kapaibacteriota bacterium | reverse complement strand
CGGAGAAATACCATTGCTGGCGCCCCCTGCCGAACCGTAACGGCACCGATTCCGGGGGATTCTCGAACCAGTAGTGGATATTCCCATCGTTCGGATCGGTCAGTTCCGGAAGTTCCAGGCCATCATACCTCACCTTCCCTGCGGAGATGGTGGGAGTTATCACTCCTGTTATGGATGCAGGAGCAAATGCCCAGAATTTCGCCCCGGCCACGGCTCTGATAGTAAGGCTGTCCCCTTCAAGACTTCTGGTTCGTGCCGACCACAATTGTATGGTGGGACAGGTGGAGCAGCCCTCATGTTCCGCGACAGGTTCAGCAGGCCCCTCCCCGCAGGAGCAGAAGCCTATGCCGCATGCAAGCATCAGCAGAATCGGATATCTCTTCATCATCTCAGATCGGTTGGAGTGAATGGATGGTACCAGCGCGCCTACCAGGGAGACAACGAAGAGAAAATAATCCTAACTGCCGGGAGATCCGGCCATGGCCGGATTGGAGAACGTGGGGCGGAATTGCAATGGTGGTAAACGCGAAAAAGCCCGTCATTGCTGACGGGCCTTCTCTGCATTGGCTTCGAGCGCCTTGCGCTCCGCGAGTAGGATTCGAACCTACAACCCTCCGGTTAACAGCCGGATGCTCCACCGTTGAGCTATCGCGGAATTGCTAGGAATGCAAATATAGCCCCCTTCGGAGGGCGTTTGCAAGAGCCCAGCGCAATCTAAATGTTAAAGAATGTAGTCAAGAGGTCATAACGGAGGGAGGTTCCCCTACGGCAGAGGAACCTGATCCTCCTTCCATTCCTTTACCAGCCGCTCGTACTCCAGCGCCAGCTGCGCGGAGCGTTCCAGCTTGTCGGTCTCCACGATGATATGGAAGAGCGGCCGCTCCTTGTCCGGGATCAGCAGCGCCCAGTCGTCACCCAGGAAGATCTTCACGCCGTCGATAAGGAGGCGCGGGAAGCTCTCACTGTGTTCCATCGCGCGGCGCATCACGCGCCCCTTCAGCTCCCACGGGCATTCCACGGTGCGGTCCACCACGGCGCGGCGCGGAAGCTCCTTGTTGAGCTGGCCGAGCGTCTTGCCGGTGATAGCGGCCATCTCCATGATCTTCGCCACGGCGTACATGCCGTCGATGGAGAAGAGGAATTCCGGGAAGATGAACCCGCCGCGGGTTCCCCCCACGAACGCCACCTCCTTGTCGTTGGTGGCATCCATCATCGCCGAGTGGTTGTTGCGGGTGTAGATCACCTCCACACCATATTCGGCGGCGATCATCTCCACCTCGCTCGATGCCACGATCGGCAGGCCGATCTTCTTTACCTCTCCCTTGCGGGTCTCAAGGAAGAGCTTCGTGACGATGGAGAGCAGCCGGTAGTTGCTGATAGGCTCGCCGGTCTCCGAGACCGCAGAGATCTTCTCCGCCCCCGGATCGATCAGGAACCCGAAGTCGTAGCCGAGCGAGGTCACCACCTCCCCCAGTTTCTTCATGGCCGCCTCAACCTCCTCCCGCTCCCGCGCCATGCGCGTGGGATCGAGATAGGCGTTCAGGGAGACCACCTCCGGCCCGAGCGCCCCGAGGATGTTCGGCAGGAGCGTGGACGCCACGCCGTAGGAGAAATCGAACGCCACCTTGAAGCGCGCGTCGCGAATGGCGGTTTCGTTCAGCGACTCCAGGAACCGCGCGATATAACTTTCGTTGGTCCGCTCCGGGAAGTAGATGCTCCCCACCTCGTCGTAGCCGGCGCGCTGGTACTCCTCGCCGAAGAAGAGCCGTTCGATATTCTTGGTCTTGCCGGGGGGCATATCCTTGCCGTCGGCGCTGAAGAAGATGATATCGGTCTTGCGGCGATCGTGCGGCGACTTCCGCACATGCACCCCGGCCACCTGCTTGCCGTTGCGGAGTTCCGAACGGGTGAGCGGTATCGGCGTGCTCTGAAGATCGTTGACCATCACCCCGGCGCTCATCAGACCGGTGCTGATGGCGCGGTGAATCATCCGGGAGACGTTATCGGCATCGCGGCTGATGGCAACCGCGCGCCCCTTGCCGGCGAACGCGCCCAGCGCCGCCCCCAGCTTGGCGCCGAACTCCGGGTTCATCTCGATGTTCGACAGGCCGGTGATACGGGCATCGGTGAACAACTCGCGCTGCCAGCGATCGGCCCAGACCAGGCTTGTGGAAAGGGTGGCACGGGACTCCACTTCCTTGTCCGGCCAGAGCTTGATATTGGAGAGAAGCCTGGCGCCGTCGCCGATACGGCAACGATCGGCGATAAAGACATTTTCGTTGACCTCCACATCGGCGCCGATCTCCACATCGGTGCAGAGCACGTCGTCGCTCATCTGGGCGCCGCGCCCCACGCGGGTACGCTGCCACAGGACGCTGTTGCGGATATCGGCACCGGCCTCGATCAGGCAGCCGTCGCCGATCACCGAGTCGGCGATAATGGCTCCGCGGCCTATGGTGACGTTATCGCCCAGCACCACATGCCCCTCGAACTGCACGTCGTCGGCGATAAAGGTTCCCTCGCCGATATGGATGCTTCCGCGGCGCTTGCCGGGGATCTCCAGCTTCACGACGCCGCGCAGGGCATCAAGGTGGGCCATCTGATACTCGGTCAGGTTGCCGATATCGCGCCAGTAGCCTTCGGCGATATAGCCGAACAGGCCCATCTTCTCCTGCAGCATCAGGGGGAACAGATCCTTGGAGAAATCGAACTCCCGCTTATGAGGGATCAGGTCCAGCACCTCCGGCTCCAGGATATAGATGCCGGTGTTGATGGTATCGGAGAAGACCTCACCCCACTGGGGCTTTTCCAGGAACCGGGTGATGCGCCCTTCGTCGTTGGTCATCACCACGCCGAACGAAAGGGGGTCCGGAACGCGGGTAAGAACGATCGTGGCCTTGGCCTTCTTCTCCTCGTGAAAGGCTATCGCCTTTGCCAGGTCGAAGTCGGTAAGGACATCACCGCTGATGATGATGAACCTCTCATCCAGGAACTCATAGGCATTACGCACCGAGCCCGCCGTACCGAAATCCGCCTCCGACTGCACATAATGCATATCGATGCCGAAGGCCGATCCGTTGCCGAAATACGTGGTGATAACCTCCGGCTGGTAGTACAGCAGCGAGAGAACCTCGCGTATACCCAGCTTGGTAAGAAGTGTCACGATGTGGCTCATCATCGGCCTGTTGACCATCGGAGCCATCGGTTTGGGAACGCTGCAGGTAAGGGGGCGAAGCCTGGTGCCGAAGCCGCCGGCCATGATAACCGCTTTCATAGACAAGAGGCTAAGAGTAAGAAATGGGTCACGATCTGGTAGTAGATCAGCAACTAGCCTGCCGTAATAATACGGTGGAATGAATTTAATGAATTGACCCCAGAGCGCCGCTTTTTTGCGCTGGTGGCCGGGCACCTTTGAAAAATATATCCGCCGGAGCGGGGGCGGCGCCCTGTATATGAAACGGCCGGACCCGCAGAACGCAGGCCCGGCCGCAGGGAGAATGTCTCTACGGGAGATTATCTCGTTATCGTCAGCTTCACGGTCTGATGCTCCCTGCCGGTAGCGATATCGACCATGTAGGTGCCGCTCGGCAGCGAGGCGGCATCGAACGGCACGGCGTGCTGGCCGGCGCTCATCGCCGCATCAAGCGGATGGGCCACCACGCGGCCGTGCATATCGGTGACGGTAAGCTCCACCCGGCCGGCGCGCGGCATCGTGAAGCGGATGCTTCCGGTGCCCACCATCGGGTTGGGGGCCACCGTAAGACCGAAGGCGGCCGAGAACTCGCGATCCACACTGCTTGGCGGGTCCACGGTAAGCACAGCCTCCTCGGTGGTATCGGAGCCGCAGTTATTGGTGAAGATCGCCCGGTAGCGGGTTCCGTTCTGGGTCATCTGCACGTTCTCCACGCTCAGGCCAAGCCCGGTGGCATCGGGGATGTTGGCCCACTCGGTGCCGCTGTTCACCTGCCACTGCACCGTCGGCAGCGGGAATCCGCCCCCCTGGGCCTGGAACGACGCGGTACCACCTTCAGGCTGGCGCTGGCTGGCCGGGTTGGTCAGCACGGACGGAAGGCTGTGGATGGTAAAGCTGGAATCGCTCACATCGATGGCCGCCGCATTGGAGATGCGCACCTGCACCCGGAAGCGGGTACCGAAGAGGGTGGAGGGAATAGCCCAGTTGTAGGAGTTGCCGGTAACCCCGGTGGCGATCGACGTATAATCTCCCCCATCGTTGCTGGAGAGGAAGATATCGAACGGGCCCGCCGTGGACTGCGCCAGCCAGGTGATGGTGTGCACGGTCCCGGCGCAGAGTTCCTCGCCCCCGGCCGGTGACGTCACCTGAAGCGCCGAAACGTCCAGCAGGGCCACTTCGGAGGTAGCCGAGCCGCAGCTGTTGGTGAAGATCGCCCGGTAGCGGGTTCCCTTCTGCGCGGCGGTGATGTTCTCCAGTCGCAGCGTGGTGCCGGTCTGCCCGGCGATGGTCACCCAGGTGCCGTTGGAGTTGGACTGCCACTGCACGGCCGGCTCCGGCGTGCCGGTAGCCAGCGCTATGAAGGTAACGGTGCCGCCCGCCACCTGCGTGGCATTCTGCGGCTGGCGGGTGATGATCGGCAGAGCGTTGATGACGAAGTTGGAATCGCTGACGTCGAACTCCGGCTGCTCGGTGGTGTTCACCTTGATACGGTAGCCGGTGCCGGCCGGGAAGTTGGCCGGGATGTTCCAGCGATAGGAGGTGCCGGTGACGTTGAACGCAAGCGGATTGTAGGTACGGCCGCTGTCGGAGGAGATATACAGATCGTAGTTCCTTCCGGCCACGCCGTTCCAGGTGATCGTATACGGAGAGCCGCTACAGAGGGTATCCCCGCCGATGGGAGTGGTAAGCTCAAGCATCGCCATCTGCACTACGAACGCGTCGGGACGATTATCGCTCCGGAGCGTAGCCTGGTAGGGGGTGCGCGAAACGGGGAAATCGCTCGCCACGGTCTGGCCCACCAGGAAGATGTTCTGGCTTCTGCCCAGCGCGAGGCCATACCCCTTGTCCCCGGCGGAACCGCCGAAGTAGGAGGAGTACAGCAGGCGCCCCTGGGGGTTCAGCTTGCTGATGAAGACGTCGGAGCTATCGCCGCCGTAGGAACTGTCGATGGCGTTCACCGTCAGGGGGAACCCGCGGCCGGCCCAGCCGGTCACATAGAGATCGCCGTTGCGTGCAACCGCCGCATCGGTTATGGCATCGGAGCCGGTGTTCCCCAGATAGGTGCTGTAGGTGATCTGATTGGCGGGTATCACCGACGGGCTCATCCGGAGGATGAATCCATCCCCATCTCCCCCATAGGTGGTCTGATAGGCGTTCTTCACCGGGAAATTGCTCGATGTGGTAGAGCCCACCACCACGATCTGGTTGAGAGCATCGTACATCAGCTGCGTCGGGATATCCGCCCCCGAACCGCCGAACAGGGAGGAGTAGACAAGCTGGCTTGCGCTGCTCTGCTCGATATCCAGCTTGGTGATGAAGATATCCATGTCACCGTTATGCGTGGTATCGTAGGCCAGATTTCTCCGCATCGGGAAATTGGCCGAGCCGGTACGCCCGGTAACATAAAGCTCGCCGAACGCTCCGGCCGCGATGCCGGTGCCCGCATCATCCTGGTTGCCGCCGAGATAGGAGCCGTAGGTAAGCGAGGTGCCATCGGCCGCCACCACCGCCACAAAGGCGTCGCTTCCGGCGGCCTTGGTCCCCTGGTAGGCATTGCCGGTCACCGGGAACAGTTCCGATGTGGTGCCGCCGGTGATAAAGAGCCTGTTGCCGGAACCGAGCGCCAGCGCCGGATCGAGATCCGATGCGTTGTCGCAGATGAAGGTGGAGTAGGTAAGGAAGTTGCCGAGGGGGCTGAGCTTCACCGCAAAGACGCCCCTGGCATTGGCGTTGGCGATATTGGTAGTGATCGGGAACTCCGAGCCGGCCACACCGGTGATATAGCTCGAGCCGCTGGCATCGATGGCGATGTCGGTGGCGGCATCATCGGTATTGCTGCCGATATAGGTGGCCCAGTTCAGCTGAATCGCCGGTGCCTCGCTCGGGTCGATCCGCGCTACGAACACGTCCCCTCCGGGGAATGCACTGCCGTTGCCGGCATACGTGGTCTGGTAGCTTCCCGGTATCGTGGGGAAGTTGTTGGAGAGGGTGAAGCCGGTAACATAGAGCCTGGGAACCGCCGAGGAGGTATCCACCGCAACCGCCCTGGCCTCGTCCCATGCCGAGCCCCCCAGGTAGGTGCTGTAGATGATCGGATCGATCACCAGCGGGAGCGTACGATCGTAGCTGCCCTGTGCCAGATGGAAACTGGCGACTCCATCCTTCCCGATCTTGAACTGGCAGGGGACCTGCCGCATCTTCCCGCCGACGATCTGATAGGCGAAGAGCCCCTGCTGCGCCACTTCGCCGAGCGAGGTGGAGAACACCAGATTGCCGGCTCCGTTGACCGTCACCTTCTCGGCGCCATCGTAGGCCATCCTGATAGCGGAAGGATCGGCACCGGGGGCCACCACAAGATCGTACCGGGGCGCCCCCTCCTCGAAATAGAGCCGGGCGTCGATGCCGGGATAGATGCTGTTGATACGCGCCTCGCTATAGCGGCGCACGCCCGTAGCCCAGCGCGAGCGGTCCCTGCCGATGAAATAGTTGAGGGCACCGGGCTGCGCCCCCTCGCCGGCGGCATCGGCACTGGAGCCGGCCCCCACGAAGCGCATGTTCACCACGTGGCCGGTTCGCCCCTCGATCTTCCTGGAGGCATCCTGCTCCATGCGATACAGATCGTAGACGAGGCCGTTATTGGTAACCCAGAGATCCAGGCCGTTCACGCGCGCCATGAACCGGGCATCGGGGTGCCATTGCCCGCGGTTTTCAACGAAACCGGGCTGTTGTTCGGCAAGGGCGGTCCGGGCAACGTCGAGCCGGGAGCGCTCCGGCAGCGTGGCGTTCTGCGCCAGTGCGCCGGTGCTCATAAACAGAGCACAGGCAAGGACGCCCGGCAGAATGTTGAGGTGTTTCATCTGTAAGCTCCTACCATATCAATAGAGTTATGCAGTTGACAGTTGAAGCGCTATCGCTGGATCTCCGTCCCCTTGACCGATTCTCCGGCAGAGGCGGGGGGTGTCCGCATCGCAAGTATACATAGAGTAGACGTCGCCGTGAAAATTCTCATCACACGGCCGCTCCCCGGTGACGGCCGGTTCCCCGCATCACGCCCGGAGCGCGCCCGGTGCGGTTCAATGCGGGGCTCCGATACGAGCCGAACGGAGATTTCAGGATGGGATTACCATGCCTGAACCTTCCAGACAGCCCAACGCGGATCACATGGGTAACGAAAAGACGAGCCTCGACGATAGCGGGATGATACCACATAGAAGGCTCCGATACACCATGCAAAGGGAGTAGCCGTACCGATATGACCGATTTGCGAGCAGCGAAAGAGGGGCTACCGGAGGAAGAAGGAGGCGGCTGGCGGGGGAAACGGCGGGGCTGCCGGAGGGGTGATAGCGCCGGGAGCGGAAACGGCGGGCTGTATTGCAAGAAACTTACGGCGCTTTGACGGATTCTCACAAACTGTTTGATACGAACCATTGCATCCCCCCCTCTTGATTTTGTAATTTTAATAAGCTGAAAATGCCCTAATTCCGCGTTGCAGCTTCCAGCAAAGCCCTCCTTGATGGATGTAGAGGTGTTCCCGGACCCGCCTGCGGCCGTCGCTTGCCCCGGGTGATATCGTCATTTGCTTGATATCCTTCCATGAAATTATCGGACTTCCGCTACACCGCCCCCAAATCCGCAACTGCGAAATTCCCCGCCGAGCCACGAGACCAATCGAAGCTTCTGGTGCTCGACCGTAAAACCGGCGAGATGGAAGATCGCGTTTTCAGCGATATCGTAGACTCCTTCAAGAAAGGCGACTGCCTTGTGGTCAACGAGTCGAGGGTCTTTCCGGCACGGCTGATAGGAAAGAAGGAGAAGACAAACGCGCAGATCGAAGTGATGCTGCTGAGGGAACTGTCGCAGAAGGATACCTCCTCGCTCTGGGATGTGATCGTAGACCCGGCGCGGAAGGTCAGAATCGGCAACAAGATCTACTTCGATGATGGCAAGCTCTATTGCGAGGTGATCGACAACACCACCTCGCGCGGGCGCACGGTACGGTTCAACCATACCGGCGATCTGTTCAAGACCATCGAGCGTATCGGGCTGATGCCCCTCCCCCCGTATATCGGCCGCGAACCTGTGGAGGAGGACCGTGAGTACTACCAGACGATCTTCGCCAGGGTGAACGGCTCGGTTGCCGCACCCACAGCGGGGCTCCACTTCTCCAAGAAACTGATCGCCCGGCTGGAACGCAAGGGGGTGAAGATCGCCCGCATCATGCTCCATATCAACCGCTCCACCTTCGATCCGGTGGAAGTGGAGGATCTGACCAAGCACAAGATGCACTCGGAATATTTCGAGATCTCCTCGGCCGCCGCCGAGACCATCAACAAGACCATCAAGTCCAAGGGGAACGTCTACGCGGTGGGGGCCTCGGTGGTGCGGGCGCTGGAGAGTTCCGTGCTGACGGTGGGAACGGTGAAGCCGAACCGCGCATGGACCGACAAGTTCATCTACCCGCCATACGACTTCAAGATCGTCGATCGCCTTATCACCAACTTCCACCAGCCCGAGAGCACCGTGCTGATGATGGTCTGCGCCTTCGCCGGCCGGGAGAAGGTGCTGAAAGCCTACAAGCACGCCATCAAGGGGGGCTATCGCTTCTACAGCTACGGCGATGCCATGCTGATTCTGTGAGATGGTGCTCCGTTGTTAGAGCGTAGTTCCTGGAAGGAAGGTGCGGGGTGATAGAGGGGGGATGAGAGTTGCCGGCGGCTGCGTGCACCCTCTGGGAAGGACGCCATGACGATCGGTCCGTGATACCGTCACGGACTGCCGGCGGGCGTTGGAGCCGGATTCACGGCTCGCCCCCTGCGGTGGCAGGGGTGAACAGCCACGAAAAAGAGAGGGGAAACGAAGCAACACCATACGACGCCCCCCATTCCACTCTGCTCCCAGACTCCGCGCCTCTACCCCCCCTGCGCGGTATGCAGCGCCGCCAGATACTGCCACGCCTTACGATACTTCTCCATCCTCTCGGCATCCTTATCCTTCATCTCCCTGGTGCTCCGGCGCACGTCCATGTTATCCTCCAGATCGGCCAGCTTCACCGCGCGCGCCAGCGGGTTGGGAGCGATGCGCTCCACGAACGCATCATAGCTCTCCCCTTTGCGCCGGGTAAGGCAGTCCACCGCCACGATGATCCGCTCGGAGAACCCCAGTTGCCGCAGATCATCGAACGTATGATCGGTATCCTCCACCACATCGTGCAGAAACGCGACGATCTTCTCCTCTACCGACCGGCAGCGGCCGGCAACGCCCAGCACATGCAGGATATAGGGCTGCCCGTACTTATCGGTCTGCCCGTGATGAGCCTGTACCGCAAGGCCGATGGCATCCTCCACGCTCCCCATCTCGGGCTTCCCTGCCCGTTTGCGGGGGGAGGCGGGAGCGGCCTTCTTGGGAGCCGCCTTCTTGGCGGCTGGCTTGCGTGCCGCTGTCTGCGGCCTCTGTTTCGGCTGTTCCTTTGCCATGATTCTTCTGAAGAGAGCGTGAAAAACCTTGTTCATTCCCTGCACTCCGGCTATCGGAGCAGGAACAATATTCGGTCCAATGCCCGCACCATACCCCACCGCAGCGCCTGTCACCCGACGATTGACGGCGCATCATCGGCGCCCCGGATGGTGGCATCCGGATCTCCTTCCACGAAACGGACGTTATCGACCATCCGGATACCGTGCGCCAGCGACTTGTGGACCGGACAGCGGCCCACGATCTGCTGGAGACGATCGCGCTGCGCCTCGGTGAACCTTCCGCCAAGGGTGACAAACGACGACACCCGTTCGATCATGCCGGTATCGGGATTTTCGCACTCCCTGCAATCCTCGGCGTGGATGCGGTCGAACTCGTACTCGGCCCTGATCCAGTGCAGCTCCAGCCCCTTGAGCTTCGCATAGTAGCGTACGGTCAGGGCGGTGCAGGCCGCCAGGCTCCCCAGCAGCATCTCGTACGGAGTTGGCCCCTCGTCGGTCCCCCCGTCATCGATCGGCTCATCGGCAAACCAGGTGTGGCGATCGGTCTGTATGGAAACTTTCGTTCCGGTCTCGAGAAATGCAGTGATGCGTGCCATGATAACCGCGAATGTGCGCCAATCGTAGTGCGATGGAGCGCAGGGGCTCTACCGAATCGCACGGTGGACATGAAATCTTCACGAATGAAGAAATGGAAAGATAGGTGATTTATAGAGATGATGGCCGTAGTGATGGCGGGATGCCAGAGCGATCCCACACCACCAGCCGCGCATGCAACCGCGAATGTGCGCCAATCTTGATGGGTTGGAGAGCATGAGTGCTGCGGGATCGCACGGTGGAGATGAAATCTTCACGAATGAAGAGATGGAAAGATAGTGATTTGTGGAGATGATGGCCGTAGTGATGGCGGGAAGAGGGTAGAGAAAGGATGCATGCAGAGATGATGATACGAAATCGCTCTCTGCACCCCTACTGCTCGGCTCGCTTGCCAGGCATGACAATCTCAAGATCAGATATTCTCTCTCAAGCAGCCCGTGAACCCGCCAGCGGCTCCCCCGATTCTTCTCCAATCGTCAATCGTCAATCCAAAATCGTACATCGTCGATACTGCTCGGCTCGCTTGCCGGGCATGACAATCGTAAGAAACCCGCAAACTCACCATCGATTCCCCCGATTCTTCTCCAATCGTCAATCGTAAATCCAAAATCGTAAATCGAAAATCTCCTTCCCCCCTTACCTTTGCAGTCTATGGCAGAACAATCGAATGTGACGATCTACACCGATGGCGCCTGTTCCGGTAATCCCGGTCCCGGCGGCTATGGTGCCGTGCTCCTGTACGGCGATAAACGGCTTGAACTTTCCGGCGGCTTCAAGAGCACTACCAACAACAGGATGGAGCTGCTGGCGGTGATAACCGCCCTGGAGCGCCTGAGCCGTCCCTGCAAGGTGACGGTCTACAGCGACTCGCAGTACGTGGTCGATTCGGTCTCCAAGGGCTGGGTCTACTCATGGCAGAAACGGGGATGGCGCAAGGCCGACAAGAAACCCGCGCTCAATGTGGATCTCTGGCAGAGGCTGCTGCCGCAGCTGGAGAAGCACCAGGTGGATTTCCGCTGGGTGCGTGGGCACAACAATGTGGTGGAGAACGAGCGGTGCGATCGCCTCGCGGTAGAGGCGGCACAGGGGCCGGAACTTGCCATCGACGAGGGATTCAAGCGAGAGGCGGGGGTGGTGTAGGGATGCCCCAGCATGGCTCCCGTCCCCATATCTCCAGAGCATAAACCAGCGAGCGCACAGTGCCGGACACGTTATCGTTTCTCTCTCATCTTCTTTCCATAGCGCACTGGAGCCCGCTCCATCTGCTGATCCCGCTGGCGATCATCCAGCGGGTGGCGGAGTTGCGGGTGGCGAAACGGAATGAACGGATCATGCGATCGCGCGGAGCGGTGGAGGCCGGGGCCGCCCATTACTCCGCCATCGTGGCGCTTCATACCGTCTGGTTCATCGGCATGATCGCCGAGATCGTGCTCCTGACACGTGCTGTAAGCCCTTTCTGGCCCGCCTTTCTCCTGATATTCCTGCTTGCGCAGGGTCTGCGCTACTGGGCCATCCGCTCGCTCGGCACCTGGTGGAACACGCGAATACTGGTAGTCCCCGGCGGCAAAACCAGCCGTCGCGGACCCTACCGCTACATGAAGCATCCGAATTATCTGGCGGTGGTGCTGGAACTGTTCACCCTCCCGGCGCTCTACGGTGCGTATCTGACGGCAATCACCGCATCCATCATCAATGCCATCCTTCTGCGGATTCGCATCAGAACCGAAGAGCGCGCACTGCACGAGCTGGGAAAGGAATACGAGAAGGTGGGGAGAAGTTGATGGAAGATCCGTGGGGCCGGCAGCCCCTTCGCCGGCACAGGCAGAGAGTCCGTGGTCCTCAGAAAGGAAATAGCCCGCTATCCCTGCGCTTACGGTAGAACGGCGACGGACCACTGGCTACTGACCACGGACTTCTTCGTAAATCGGAAATCGCCAATCGTACATCCCCCTACTCCCTGAACTTCGGGTTCGCCAGGAACTCCTCATCGCTCAGCGACTTTAGGAACGCCACCAGATCGGCCTGATCCTGGGCATCGAGGCGGAGAGGATGGATGATAGGATCGAGGTTCGGGTTCGCCATTCCCCCGGAGACGTAGTGCTCCACCACCTTCTCCAGCGTCGCAACCGAACCATCGTGCATATAGGGCGCGGTCTGGGCGATGTTCCGCAGCGAGGGAACCTTGAACTTGCCGATATCGCGATCCTTCTCGGTTACCAGGTACCGTCCCTTGTCGGCATACTCGGCGTACAGCCCGTTGTTCTGGATATTGTTGTTGGTGAAGTTGAAGCCCACATGGCAGTGGAAGCACTCGCCGCTCTCGCCGAAGAAGATCTGCATCCCCCGCTTCTCCGACTCGTTCAGCGCCGATTTATCCCCGCGATCGTACCGGTCGTACCGGCTGTTGCCGCTGATGAGGGTGCGAACGAACGATGCCAGCCCCTTGGTGATGGCCTCGGGGCCTGGCTCCATATCGTACGCCTCCCGGAACATCGCCACGTACTCCGGGTCCAGCTTCAGCCGTGCCGCCACATCCTCCATCTTCATATCCATCTCGAGCGGGTTGATGATGGGGGCTATCGCCTGCTGCTCCAGCGTCGGCACGCCCCCATCCCAGAAGAAGCTCGTATTGTAGGCCAGGTTCACCAGCGGCGGCGCGTTGCGGGTTCCGGTACGCCCGTGCACGCCGATGCTGATGGTGCGGGGATCGGCAAAGGCATGCTCCTGAAGATGGCAGCTCCCGCACGACACCTCCTGGCTGCTGGAAAGGCGCTTGTCGAAGAAGAGTTTCTTGCCGAGCGCGATCCGCTCCGGGGTAAGCTTGTTATCGGCGGGAACCGGCAATGCCGGGAACCCGGCCGGCAGCTTCACAACCGGCTCATCCTCCGGGGCGTCAACGGTACCGCCGCATGCGGCGATGACCAGCCCCAGAGCCAGCGACAGGATATAGCGGCGCGATCCCTTCATTCGGTATGCCTTATGGCTTCATCGTGATAAATCCGGAGTTCGTGGCATTGCCCGCCACGATATCGGCGGTGGCGCCGCCATGGGTGGTGCGCTCCTCCATCGTGCCGACGATATTCGGGCTGTGCGCTCCGGTCGGCGTCACAAACAGACGATTCACATTCACTTCCAGCGTACGCGCGGACGTGCCATCCTTCGCCACGGTGAACGGCGCATCGTGCGAGAGCATGACCAGCCGCTTGTCGTCCCCGATGTGATAGAAGAAGGTCTTCCACTCACCCTTGTCGCGCGCGCTCCCCTCGATCTTCAGGAAGATGTATCCCGGCTTCCATCCCCAGTACATATCGGAATCCACGTTGAGCGGATACTCCATCGTGGAGGCATCCACATGGTTCAGCATCACTCCCGCGGCATCGAACATGGGCACGCCGATGCTGTAGCTGACCCCCGTATACTTTCCGCGCGGCGCCAGTACCCGCAGCGTCATGGTCTCCGGCTGCTCGTAGTTGATAAGGGCGATGTTGTAGGGACGGGGCACCTTGTTGGTATCCACGACGTTCACAAGCTCCGCCAGCACTCTCCTGCCGCCGGTATCGATCAGCGTGATGCCATGGATGAAATAGATGAACTTGGAGACCTTGTAATCGATGCCGGCATCGCTGGTGAAGGTGGAATCGAGCGCAAACGGCGTGGTGCCGGCCATCGTGCGGACGTTGAAGGTCATCATCACCCGGGAAGTATCGGTATCCTCCTCGTTTCCTCCCGGTCCGGCGGGTTCATCGCTGCAACCGGCCAGAAGTGCCAGGGCAAGAAGGGAAGTCCCCAGAAGGGCGCGTACGGAGTGATAGCGGTTTCTGTTCATGTCACATTCCTCTGTCGCGACACGGTACGAACTACCGTCGGGAGAGCCGGCCAGCCGGCCGCGAGCATTGATGGATAAAGGGATGATGCCGGGAATTGCGCGCTGGGAGACGAATGAACCCGGCGGTGATTGATAGAATCGTGAGACGCGGACCAAAAATGCGAAAGGAACAGGAGAGGAGCAAGAGGGGATGAGAGATTGAAGACCACCGGCCCCTCCGCCGGCGTTGCCGCTGCCGGTAGCCCGTGGCGGCTGTTCCTGTAACCATACCCCTATCATGCCCTTCCGTTCCGACTGCGACGGACCACTGGCTACTGACCACGGACAAACTCTCCCAATCGAAAATCCCCTACTCTTCCTTCCGTCTCAATGCCCGTATCACCCCCACGATCTCCCCCAGCAGCGCCACATCATCGCGCCCTTCCATCACGGTCATCTTCTTGTAGTAGCGATTGGCGGCTATCAGATAGCGCAGTTCGCCGCTCCCCTGGAGGCGCCGCACGAACTGCTGCGTCCCGGCAAGACCGAACACCAGCGCGCCGTCGGGAAGATCGCTGGTCTGCTGCACGATCACATAATCCCCCTTGTAGATCCCCTCGCCATCCATCGCGTCGTCATTGACTACCGCCGCGAAGCTGTTGGCGGCCGGAGGAAAGAGGGCGGGATCGGGAGTGAGCGTCCCGTGCGGGTTCATGAAGATGGAGAACGGGTTGGATGCCTCCCCCTCCCCCACGATCGGGATCTTCTTGCTCCCCTTGCCGCCGGGTGCGGCCGCCGGGGCATTGTCCGGAAGAGCGATCCCCCTGGCCGTTCCCCGCAGGCGGATGATATACCCCTTGCGCTCCAGCGCCAGAAGAAGATCGTTCACGCCGTTGGTGGAGCGTATACCGAACCGCGCCCCGATCTCGGCGATGGTCGGAGGGGTGTTCCGCTGCTGGATGCAGGAGCGGATGAATTCATAAATCTCGTTCTGACGCGGCGTCAGCGAGCCTCGGGCACGGATATGGTCGGGCATATGCCAAGATAGCGATGCGGAAGACAGGGAATTTTCGATTTTGGATTTTAGATTTCCGATTGGGAAGAAGAGAGACCAGAAGAAGATGGCGGCGTGGGGGATAATTCCTTCCGGTGCCCTGGTGAGCTACCGGCTGTACCAGCCACGGACCACTGACAGCGGGCGCAGTCCGCGTACTGACCATTGACCGGTTCCCCTTCTCTGTGCCTGCGGACCAACTACTAACTATTATCTACGTACTATCCCGCGTTATGATCAAAGCAGTCGTTTTCGATCTGGACAATACGCTCGTGGATTTCATGGCGATGAAACGGCAATCGATCGATGCCGCCATCACTGCCATGATCGATGCGGGATTGAACATGGGGGTGGAGGATGTCAAGCAGCACATCGACACCATCTACAACGAGCAGGGGATCGAATACCAGAAGGTCTTCGATGAGCTTCTGACAACAGTGCTCGGCAAGATCGACTACAAGGTGCTCTCGGCGGGGATCGTGGCCTACCGCCGCGCACGCGAGGCCGCGCTTCGTCCCTATCCCCACGTCTCGGCCACCCTGATGGAACTGGTGAAACATGGCGTAAAACTCGCCGTGGTCTCCGATGCTCCCACGCGCGAGGCGTGGCTGAGACTCTGTTCCATCAACTTCCATCATATCTTCGACTTCGTGGTCACCTTCGACGACACCGGCCGGAGGAAACCCGATCCCGCCCCCTTCCGGCTTGCGCTGGAAATGCTGAAGGTGGAGCCGCAGGAGACGATCATGGTAGGGGACTGGGCCGATCGCGATATGGTGGGAGCGGCGGCCATCGGCATGCGGACCGCATTTGCCAAATACGGCGATGCCTGGGGAAACCAGACCGTCAAGGCCGACTACGTCCTGCACGACATCAAGGATCTGCTCAGGATCGTCCTGGATCGCGACGAGCGCCGGGAGATTGCGGTGCGGGAGCAGGAACGGATCGATGCCAACGATAACGGAGAACAACAGTGATAACAGGCATTGGAACGGATATCGCGGAAGTGGACCGGATAGCCAGGGCGCTGGAGACCTACGGCGAGCAGTTCGAACAGAAGGTCTTCACCCAGGAAGAGATAGCCTACTGCCGGAGCACCCCGCGCCGCGCGGCCGAGCGTTTCGCCGCACGATTTGCGGCCAAGGAGGCATTTGCAAAAGCGCTCGGCACCGGAATTGCCCGGGGTGTCTACTGGCGCGATATCGGCGTCCGCAGAAAACCCGGACAGCGCCCCTATATCGAACTTCAAGGACATGCCGCAACGCTCTCGGCCGGCATGCGCATTCATCTGTCGATCACCCATAGCGGCAACACCGCCATGGCTACGGTGGTTCTGGAACGGGAGTAGAGGAGATCCCCCCGCAGGAGCCGCACCCCGGCGGGCAGGTCACGAAACGCTTCCGGACGGGTCCTGATACAGGAACGATAGCGGTTGCAGGCCAGCCCCGCATCCCCGGCAGATGAGAACTCCGGATCTTCCAGCCACGGACAACCAGGCAGCCGCAGAAGGCGGCGGATGGACAAACCCGTTAACGCACATCAGCAGGCGGAACGTATGATGATTTACCGCCCCGGGCACGACCGGGAGGCAGACGAACAGTTGATAGGCGCCAAGGCGCGCAATCTGGCGCTTCTGGCGCGGGAGGGATATCGCGTCCCCCCGTTCTTCGTGGTCACCTCCGAAGCCTTTGCCGGGGTTGCCGCCTCGGCCCCATCGCCCGATGATCTCCTGGTACCGGAGCCGCTGCTTCGCGATATCGAAACGACGGCGGCGGAGATATGGCCGGCCGGGACGCTCCTGGCGGTGCGCTCATCGGCCGTGGGAGAGGATGGCACGGAGCTCTCGTATGCCGGGCAGCTGGTCTCCTTTCTCTTCGTGCGCCGCGCCGATCTTGCCGCCTGCGTGGCCGGCGTCTGGCGATCCGCCTACAGCGAGCGGGTGACCGCGTACCGGCGGCACAACGGGATCGAAGGGGATTTTCCCCGCGTGGCCGTGATCGTCCAGGAGATGATCGATGCCGATGTCTCGGGAGTTGCGTTCGGAGTGGACCCGGTTTCCGGAGATCGCACTGCGGTGGTGGTCTCGGCAGTGTACGGCCTGGGCGAAGGGCTGGTGAGCGGGGAGCTGGATGCCGACACCTATATCCTCCGCCGGGGAGCCATCGAGCGGACGATCGCCTCCAAACGCCAGCGCGTGGTCTTCGATCATAGCGGCGGGCGCTTCACCCTCACCGAGGATCTCCCCCCCGAACTCCGCGACGCTCCGGCCCTTGATAGCGAGGCGGTTACCGAGATCGCCACCGCCACGGCCGCTCTGGGAAGGTTCTTCGGCCGCCCGCAGGATGTGGAGTGGTGCATCGCCGCCGGAGAGCTCTATCTGCTCCAGAGCCGCCCGGTTACCGGCCTTGCGGCCCTTCCGGACACCACGCGCGGCAGGGTGCTGTGGGATAACTCCAACATTATCGAAAGCTACTCCGGCGTCACCACGCCCCTCACCTTCTCCTTCGTGCGCGATGTCTACTCGGAGGTCTACCAGGAACTCTGCCGCATTCTCGGCGTGGACCAGGAGACCGTGGCGCGCAACCGCTCCATCTTCGAGATGCTGGGACTGGTACGCGGAAGGATCTACTACAATCTCCTGAACTGGTACCGGGTGCTGGCGCTTCTGCCCGGCTACAGCATCAACGCGCGCTTCATGGAGCAGATGATGGGGGTGCGCGAACGGCTGGAGGAGACCCCGGCGGTAATTCCCAGCAGGCGCAATCCCTACATCCGTCTGGGGGTCTCCATCTATCGCCTGATCGGCAATCTCCTGGCGCTCCCGAAGAGCATCAGGCGTTTTCAGGAGCACCTCAACGCCACCCTTGCCCCCCTGGAAGGGAGCGATCTGGGCGGCCTCAATCCCGACGAGCTGGCCGATCTGTACCGGATGCTGGAACGTTCCCTGCTGCAACGCTGGCGCATCCCCATCCTGAACGATTTCTACACCATGATCTTCTTCGGCGCCCTGAAGGGAACGATAGAAAAATGGAAGCTGGATGATGCCGGCACGCTCCATAACGACCTGCTGAGCGGCGAGGGGGGGATCATCTCCACCGAGCCTATGCGGCGGCTCCGGATGATCGGGGAGAAGATCGCCCTGCATCCAGGGCTGGCCCCCCTGTTCCGCGCCGCCGAGCCGGCCCAGACCATGCGCGCGCTGGAGGGATATCCGGAACTGCACCGGGAGGTGGAGGAATATATCGAGGCATTCGGCGACCGCTATGTGGGGGAGCTGAAGCTGGAGACGATAACGCCGAAACAGCAGCGGGAGCTGATAGTCCCGATGCTGGCCGGATATGTTGGCGCCGCCACCGCAGGGGAACGCTCCGATCCGGAACGGCTGCGGCGCGAGGCCGAGGCCACCGCCAGGCGGAAGATCGGCAGCCCGTTCCGCAGATGGCTCTTCCAGTGGCTTCTGGGGCAGGCAAGGGAACGGGTGAAGAACCGGGAGAATCTGCGGTTCGAGCGAACCCGCGTCTTCGGCGTGGTGCGCCGCATCTTCCTGGCGATGGGGGAACGATTCGCCGCCGAGGGATTTCTCGATGCTCCCCGCGATATCTTCTGGCTGACCAAGGGGGAGATCTTCGACTTCGTGGCCGGAACATCGGCGAGCACCGATCTGCGCGCGCTTGCGGAGGTGCGCCGAGCGGAGTTCGCGCGTTACCACGAGGACGGCCCCGGCAGCCGCCCCGCCGACCGGTTCGCCACCTACGGCGTGGTCTATATGGGGAATACCTTCCGCGATGAAGGAGCCCCCCCCGTCCCGGCCGAAGGGGCCGACCTGACCGGCACCCCCTGCTGTCCCGGAATCGTGCGCAGGAGGGTGCGTCTGGTGACCGATCCCGGAAGCGCCCCTCCGCTGGATGGCGATATCATGGTGGCCGAACGAACCGATCCGGGCTGGGCGCCCCTCTTCCCCATGGCCGGCGGCCTGCTGGTGGAGCGCGGCAGCCTTCTGTCACACTCGGCCATCGTGGCGCGGGAGCTGGGCATCCCCGCCATCGTGGGCATAGCAGGGCTGATGGAGCGCCTGCGGGATGGGGAGCTTGTGGAGATGGACGGCGCGCGCGGCACCATACGGCGGCTCCCGCAGGAGGAGGCAGCATGAGCGATATCAGCCGCAGAGCCTCGTTCGATATCATCCGCTACGCCAGCGTCTGGGAGGATGCCGATATTCTGGTAGAATCGCTCGCGATAACCTCCGGCACCCGCTCCCTCTCCATCGCCTCCGGCGGCGACAATGCCCTTGCGATGCTGGCCTGCGGCGGGGAGCTGGTGGTGGCCGCCGATATCAGCCCCGCGCAGCTTGCGTGCGTGGAGATCAAGACTGCCGCGTTTGCCGCGCTCCCGTACGAACCGTTCCTCCAGTTCCTCGGGTTTCGCCAGAGCAGCGAGAACCGGCTTGCAACCTACCGCCAGCTGCGCGAGCGGCTGTCGCCGGAGGCCCGGGCATTCTGGGACGGCCGGGAGGAGATCGTCCGGGGGGGAGTGATTCATGGAGGGAAGTTCGAACACTACTTCCATCTGTTCCGCCGCCGTGTGCTGCCGCTGGTGCACAGCAGGCGCGACGTCCGGTCGCTGCTGGAACCGAAGAGCAGAGCGGAGCGGGAGGAGTTCTACCACCGCCGGTGGGATACCTGGCGGTGGCGTCTGATGTTCAGGATCTTCTTCAGCCGGTTCGTGATGGGAAGAATGGGACGCGACCCGGAGTTCTTCCGGTATGTGGAAGGGAGCGTCGCCGAGCGGATACTGAACCGGGTGGAGCATGCGCTCACCGCTCTGCCAGCGCATACCAATCCCTACATGACCTATATCCTGACCGGGAATTTCGGCGCGGCGCTGCCGGCGTATGCCCGCCAGGAGAACTTCGAGGCGATCCGGGAGAATCTGGAACGGCTGGAACTCTTTCATGGAGGGGCCGTGGAGGCGGCCAGGAAATTCGGGCGGTTCGATGCATGCAATCTCTCCGACATCTTCGAGTACATGGCCCCGGCCGAGTTCAAGACGATGGCCCTGGAGCTGGTGGAGCAGTGCCGTCCCGGAGCACGGCTGGCATACTGGAACATGCTCGTCCCCCGGCGCATATCGCTGATCCTCCCCGATACAACCGAGCCGATGACCGAGGTATCGGAGAGGATGTTCATGAAGGATCAGGCATTCTTCTATCAGTCGTTTTTCGTGGATAAGGTTCTCGGATGATCTTCAACTCGGATATAGTCTCGGCGGCCGTTGTGGGAACGCTCTATCTGCTCCTGTTCGCCGGAGCCGAATACTGGCGGCACAAGGGTTCCCCCGATGTGGAGCATACGCGCAAGCTGGTGCATGCCGGGGGAGGAGTGGTAGCACTCGGATTTCCCTGGCTCTTCCGGTCGCACTGGACCATCCTGGCCCTGGCGGTGATCTTCGCGCTTATCCTGATTGTCACCCGCCGCACCGGCATCCTCCGCTCGGTGCAGGGAGTGGAGCGGAGCACGATCGGAGAGATCATCTATCCGGCCGCCGTCTATCTCTCGTTTCTTCTCAGTTCCATCCACGGCGGGGTGGCGTTTTATCTGGCCCCCCTGCTGGTGCTCGCCATCTCCGATGCGCTGGCCGGAGTGATCGGCAAACGGATACGGAGCCCCCTGTATGATTTCGGCGGCGAGACCAAAAGCCTGGCCGGCTCCATCGCATTCTTCATCCCCACGCTCCTGATTATGGCGGTGGCGCTCAACGGCGGCATCTCCTCGCCGATGCTGGCAGCCGGAGCAATCATCATCGCCCTGACGATGGCCGCCGGCCTTACGATCGTGGAGGCGCTCTCCCCGCGCGGTCTGGATAATATCACCCTCCCGATGGCGGCGTGGTATTTTCTCTATCTGGTCGATATCCGCAGGGATCACCCGGCGGTCATGATCGCGTTCTATGCCGCTGTCTGGATACCCTTTCTGATCGGCCTGCGGGCCGTGCTGAAATCAGGACGCAGCAAGAACGATCCCCATCAGGAGCCTGGGCCCCTGCACGGCGCCCGCCGCCCGGCCGAATAACGGAACATCCCATCCCCAACCAGAAGCCTATGCAGTCCTATCAGATTCGATCGTTCTCACCGGATGCGCCGGAGATGGAGGAGTTCAGAGCGTTCGCGGCCGGCCTCTACGCCGGCGATCCCCGCTGGACTCCCCCGGATGATCCGGTCCCGGCGGAGGAGACGATCTGCTTTCTGGCGTACCAGGGGGAGCGCCCCGCCGCCCGCGCGTGCGGCATGGCAAACCCCGGCATCTCCTGGAATGGCCTGAAGACCGCTCTGCTCGGGTGGTATGAATGCACCGAGAGCGCCCCGGCCGCAACTGCGCTGCTGGAGGAGATAGCCCGGCACTTCAGGGAACGGGGATACGAGTATCTGATAGGGCCGATGAACGGTTCCACGTGGCATCGCTACCGGCTGGCCGAACCATCGGAGCACCCGCCCTTCTTCCTGGATATCCACAACAAGCCGTGGTACGCCGGGCAGTTCGATGAGAATGGATTCGAGACGATAGCCCGCTACAGCTCCACCCGCTTCGCCGCCGATGCCGGGAATGCCGGGAGCGTTGCCGAACGGGAGGAGCTCTACGGCTCGCGCGGCATCACGATACGCCCCATCCGCCTGGAGGATTTCGAGAACGAACTCCGCCTGCTCCACCGGATAACGCTGGAGAGCTTCACGAGAAATTTCCTCTATAGCCCGATCTCCTTCGAGAGCTTCCGCGATATCTACCAGCGCATCGCCCCGCTGATCGATCCGGCGCTGGTGCTTGTGGCCGAAGACGCCGGGGCCCGCCCGCTCGGCTATATCTTCACCATCGCCGACCGGTTCGACCCGAGCGGCCGCACGCTGATCGTGAAGACCGCCGGGGTGGTGCGCACCGACGACACGCGGGGTCTGGGGCGCCTGCTGATCGAGAAGATGCATATCGTGGGACGGGAGCGGGGATACCAGGAGGCGATCCACGCGCTGATGCACGAGAGCAACGTATCGGCCACGGTACTCTCGCAGGAGAGCCGCCCCTATCGCACCTATCGCCTCTTCGGCCGGAGCCTATGAACGGCAACATCATCGAGATATTTCCGGAGGTGGCGGCGGCCTATCCCGGCAAACCGGCCATCATCCAGGACGATCGCTCGGTCTCCTACCAGCAGATGTGGGACGACGTGATTCGCATAGCCGCGTATCTGCGCGAACGCGGCCTGGGCCCGGGCTCGCGCGTGCTGGTGTTCGTGCCGATGTCGATAGAGCTGTACCAGATCCTGCTGGCGATCTTCCATCTTGGCGCCGTGGCGGTCTTCATCGATGCCTGGTCCGACCGCAAGCGGCTGGCGGCCGCATGCCGCGCGGCCGCGCCGGACGGGTTCATAGGAACCACGCGTGCGCAACTGCTGCGGCTTCTCTCCTCCGATATCCGGCGCATCCCGGTGAAGCTCCGCTCCAATGTGGCCGCATGGCGCCCGAAGCGGGAGGCGCCACCGGTTCCCCCCGCAGTTGTCGATGCCGACGAGCCGGCGCTGATAACATTCACCACCGGAAGCACCGGAACCCCGAAAGGGGCAAAACGGACGCACCGGTTTCTCGTGGCGCAGCATCGCGCGCTGGAGAGGAACTTTCAGCCGGGGGCGGAGGATGTGGATATGCCGGTGCTGCCGATCTTCGTGCTGAGCAACCTGGCCGCCGGCTCCACAACCGTGCTCCCGCCGGTCGATCCCCGGCGGGTGGAGAGCTTCGATCCCGACGCGGTGGTACAGACCATCCGGCAGCGGAAGGTCTCCACCACCACCGGCTCCCCCGCATTCTACCAGAAGCTGGCGCGCCATCTGCTTGAACGGAAGATCCGCCTGCCGGAACTGCGGAGAATCTTCCTTGGCGGTGCCCCGGTCTTCCCCCCGCTGGCCCGGCTGCTGCTGGAAGCGTTCCCCGGCACGGAGGTTACGATCGTCTACGGCTCCACCGAGGCGGAACCGATAAGCCTTCTGCCGGCCGGGGAGCTGCTGCGCGGCGGGCATGACACGCTGGATCACGGCCTGCTGGTGGGGCGCCCGGTGGCGGAGACGGCTGTGAGGATCATACCGATCATCGATGCGCCGATAGAGCTCTCCCCCGGCACGACCCTGGACGCGCTCCGGCTGCCGGACGGCGAGCCGGGAGAGATCTGCGTTGCGGGGGAGCATGTGCTGCGGGAGTATCACGGAGGGGAGGAGGCCATCCGCCGCAACAAGATCCGCGACGGCGAACGGCTCTGGCACCGCACCGGCGATGCGGGCTACCTGGACCCCGAAGGGAATCTGCTCCTGCTGGGGCGCGCCCGCCAGAGCTTCAAGCACGGCGGCCGGAGGATCTTCCCCTTTCCGGTAGAGGCGCATCTGCAGAACATCCCCGGTGTCGCAACCGGAACCATCCTGAAAATCGGTGCCGCGCTGGTAGTGGTTGTGGAGCCGGTAGAAGGCACGAAGCTCGACGCCGCCGCCATCGAGCGCGATCTTGCCGCAGCAGATATCCCGTTCGATACGCTCCGCATCCTGGAGACCATCCCGCGCGACCCGCGCCATCACTCCAAGATCGATTACGACCGGTTGCGGGAGAAGATGGAGTAAGAAGCGGTGATACCGAATGTATGGATAGAGCGCAACCCGGCCCGGTAGCCGTTTCTCACGGAACCGGGCATGGAGAAGAAAGTATATTCAGGAAAGAACGACAACCAGCCCGCGTGTGCCGCTCCCGGCCGGGGAGCACGGCCTGCCGATAACGGAACTTCGATAACTCAGGGCGGCCGCAGGCCGCCGCACTCCCAACTACGAGCTCATTTTCCCGTGCCTACATCCAGCAGCAAAGCAAGAGGAACAATAGAACGGCTCCTGACGAGCGGAACGGCGGAAGCGGTGGTAGGACGGCTGGTCCCCATCTCTCCGGAGGAATCGCCCCTCCCCCCTCCCATACCGGAACCGAGAAGCTGGAGCACCGAGGCATCGGGGGCACGCCGGAAATTTCTGGAAGAGCAGCTCGGGCTCCATCTTCCCCATCTGTCGGGGGAGCAAACCCTGGAGGAGCACGCCGCGCTGAAGGGAAACATCGAGAACTTCATCGGCATGACCCAGGTTCCCACCGGCATCATCGGCCCGCTCCGGGTGAACGGCGTGGAGGCGAAAGGGGATTTCTATGTCCCCCTTGCCACCACAGAGGGGGCGCTGGTGGCATCGTACAACCGGGGAGCGGCGGTGGTATCCCGCGCCGGCGGCGTGTCGAGCATCTGCCTTACCGAATCGGTACAGCGCTCCCCCTGCTTCCGGTTCGAGACGTTCGGCCAGGCGGGACTTTTTCTGATCTGGGTGATGAGCAACATCGCCTCATTTCATGATATCGTCCGCACGGTCTCGTCGCATGCGCGGCTGGAGGATGTGCGCCCCAACGTGGATGGCAATCAGATCACCCTCCTGTTCGAATACACCACCGGCGATGCCTCCGGGCAGAACATGGTGACGCTCTGCACCGATGCCATCTGCCGCCATATCGTGGCGCAGTCGCCGGTGAAGCCGGCCACATGGTTCGTGGAGGGAAATCTCTCCGGCGACAAGAAGGCCACGGCCATCTCCTTTATCTCGGTGCGGGGAAAGAAGGTGACCGCCGAGGCGATCATCCCGCGGGCACTGGTGGAGGAGACGCTTCACACCACGCCGGAGGGGATGATGGAATACTGGAAGACCTCCATCGCCAACGGCGTGCAGAGCGGATCGATAGGGGTGAACGGGCATTTCGCCAACGGCCTGGCGGCCATCTTCCTGGCATGCGGGCAGGATGTGGCCTGTGTCTCGGAGGCATCGGTGGGGATCACCCGGTTCGATATCACCTCGCAGAACGATCTCTATATCTGCGTCACCCTTCCCAATCTGATCGTCGGGACCGTGGGGGGAGGGACCGGGCTCCCCACGCAGCAGGAATGCCTCGGGTTGATGGGCTGTACCGGCAACGGCACCGCACGGAAGTTCGCCGAGATCTGCGCGGCCACCGTGCTGTGCGGCGAGCTGTCGATCGTGGCGGCTATCGTGGCGGGTGAATTCGCCAAGGCACATGCGATCTACGGAAGAAAAAAGAGCGGAGCGAACCATTGAGCAGCACAGCCATGACGGATGCGAAGCGGCCGCTGGCCGCACGGTTGTGGGAGTACCAGAAGGAACGCTTTCCGGTGTTCCAGCATGGCATCCTGATCGTCACGTTCACCTTCTCGGCGATCTCCTATTCACGGATCTGCCGGGGCGCCGAAGGGTTCATCCCGGCCGAGAGGTTCACTATCGGCGCGCTCACCGCGTTCCTCCTCTTTCTGCTGCTGCGGATCTTCGACGAGTTCAAGGATGCCGAGGAGGATGCCCGGTTCCGTCCCTACCGCCCGGTGCCGCGCGGGCTGGTGAGGCTGAAGGAGCTTCGCGGGGTCGGCATCGCCGTGGTCCTGCTGGCTCTGGCGCTCAATGCCGCGGCAATGCCCGGCATGATCTGGGCGTTTCTTCTGGCGCTCGGCTATATGGGGCTGATGACGAAGGAGTTCTTCGTCCCGAAATGGTTGAAGCAGCGGCCGCTGATCTATATGATCTCCCATATGGTGGTGATGCCGATGATCGACCTGTACACGACCGGTCTGGATTGGATCAACGATGCGGTTCCTCCCCCGCGCGGGCTGGAGTTCTTCCTGGCGGTGACGTTCCTGAACGGCATCGTGATCGAGGTGGGACGGAAGATCCGCGCCCGGGAGGCGGAGGAACAGGGGGTGGAGACCTATTCGGCGCTGTACGGCGCAAAGAGGGCCACGCTCGGCTGGCTCGGCGTGCTGGTGCTTACCTATATCTCGGCGGCCACCGCCGCATGGTATGGGGGGTTCGGGGAGTGGGGGCTGCTGGTGCTCTCGCTGATCCTTCTGGCATGCGGAACTCCCGGCGTCCTCTTTCTGATGCGCCAGGAACAGCGGCACGCAAAGCTGATCGAAACCGCAGCCGGCATCTGGACCATCGGCATGTACCTTTCACTCGGAGCCCTGCCGATGCTGATACGATGGCTCGGGGGGAGGTAGGGGGCAGGATGGCGCCGGACGGAATATGGTCCGGGACCGGCCATGCTGGAGCGGGGATTGCTCCGCATACATTCCGGTGAGAATCCCTGGCGCTGGAACCACCCGATACTCGTTCGTAGCGGGAGACGTTCGCCCCCGCCCCTGCTGCGTATGGCGGGGGCACCCATCTACCACATAGTCCCAACCGGTATCACTCGCATGCCCGATCAACGTCTGATGGTCCGTACAGTGCTTCAGAGCCTCGTGCTGGGGCTGACCGGGATATTCGTCTCCCGGTTTTCCAGAGGGGCCGGGGGGCTCATACCGCTCGGCGATCTTATCGCCGGTCTGCTCACAACAGTTCTCTGTACGATGCTCGTCGGAACCACCGGCGGGCCCAGGGCCACATCCGGGGAACATCCCGGCGAAGGGTGGGCGCCGTCGCGCGGCCTGCTTCCGGGCCTGCTCGCCGGAGCGCTGCTGGCGAACGCCATCGTGATGCCGGCGGTGATCCCGGCGCTGCTCCTCGCGGTGGGGTGCATCCTGGTGCTGCGCTGGAGATTCTCCCACACCGCCCCCGCCGCCCGCCCCATCGTCCCGATGATCGCCAGAGCGGCCGCCATCGCCTCGGTGGCGTTCTATGCGGGCGGGCTGGACTGGCTGAACGCCGGAACCCGCCCGTCATCCGGCGCGCTTCTGTTTATCGCGATGGCCGGGCTGAGCATGCTGCTGATAGAGATCGGCGAGCGGACTCCCGCGCCCGAGAGGGAGAACGGCCCGGCCCCTATCGCCACGCCCGGCAGGAGCCTTCTGCTCTGGGCCGCGATTCTCCTCTTCTGCTTCGCCGCCGCGCTGCACATCGGCAACGGGGTGTGGCGGGGGCCTATCGCGGTGGTGCCGCTCAGCCTGATCCTCCTGTTCACGATGATCCCCGCGCTGCGCCATATGCGCACGCGCGGCCCTGCAACCGGGGAGACCTTCGAAGCATCATCATGGGCATGGGTGCTCTGTTCGCATGCCGCCATCGGCATCCTCCCCGCCCTCTTCCGCGCGCTCGGCCTGTAACGGCGGAGCCTACGGAGAAGGGCCTGGCCGGCCGCCGCCCCCTTCCCCAGCCATCAATCGTCCATCGCTCATCGTGCAGCCCTGTGATGCGGCGACTGTTACCATAGTCTTGTAGATACTGGTACATTATATCTCCCTACCATGAACCAGGCGGGTACGGTGGCGGATGTTACGCCCGCCCGTACCGATACGGCAGAACCGGAGCCACCTCTTCGGACATGAGAAGAGGACGCTCCCCATACCAGGTCATCGTGTTCATACACGCGGTCGTGCTCCCTCACTCTTATCCACGATCATTATGAGATTGAATCCTCTACGCTCTACTCTTTTCCCCTGGTGTCATGCCGGCTGTCTCGGTATTCTCTTCCTGCTGCTCCTGGCTCTGCCTGCGTGGGCGCAGATTCCGCCGCTCGATCCGGCCACAACCGGGAAGCTGTATGTGATAGCCTTTCCCGATACCACGACCAACATCAACGATCCCTATTTCATCACCCCCATCGCCGACGCGCTGAGCATCCTCGTCTATTCGGCGGCCAACACCGAGCTGACCATCACCGGCCGCAACGAGCACCGGAAGATCAACCTGCGCGGCGGGCGCTTCGAGATCATCCCGCTGAACGGCAGCGGCGGCACCTCCGATAACTCCATCGTGACGGTCTCCGGAACCATCTCCCCGAACACGTTCAGAGTGGAATCGAGCGAGCCGATCATCCTGTACTGCTCCATGCAGACCGCGTTCGGAGGCGATATGTGGACGCCGGTGCCGGTGGAGCAGTGGGGGAAGGAATATCATGTGGCGGCGATGCCGGGAGAGCTGGTGGCGGATATGGAGTTACGGGGCCTGCGCTTCAAGCGCAGTTCCGATGTGGCGCCGGCGGAGATGCTGATCGTGGCCGCCTACGACGGCACCACCGTCAATATCTATCCGAACGGCAAGCTGATGCCCCCCACCGCCCCGCGCACCATCACGCTGAACGCCAACCAGTCCTACCAGCTTCAGAGCCTTACCCATAGCGACAGCGCCATACAGGCCGATATAGCCGGAAGCCTTATCGTCGCCAATCGTCCCATCGGGGTGATCTCCGGCAATACCCGCGCGCAGGTACGGGAGGTACGGAGCGCCTTCACCAACAACACCATGAAGAACCTTCTGGTGGAGTGGCTCCCCTCGGTGGAACAGTACGGGAAGGAATTCGTCTACCTCCCCTCCTGGGATACGCAGCGGAGCCTGGGGCTTCAGACGGAGAAGCCGGGGCAGAAGCGGAAGCTGGAGCTTGTGCGGATGTATGGCTCATCGAAAACTCCTTCGAAGGTATACTATCATGGGGGGAATGGCCCGGTGGATTCCGGATCGCTGATGAGCCGCACTCTCGACGAATACGAGACCGACGCGCTCACCCCCCGCTATATCCGCACCGGGCAGCCGGCACAGGCCATGATGATCTCCACGCCGACCATGGAAACCATTCTGGAGATGAACTCCGTGCTCGGTCTCCGGATCTATGAGACCTGGTCGCCCTATATGATGGAGCTTGTCCCGCGCGAGCAGTGGAGCAGCTTCGCACCGTACTTCGCCCCCACCCTTCCGGACAAGATGCGCCACTACATCAACGTGGTGGCCGATACCGGCGCGCGCGACAGGATCTTCGACAAATACGGTTCGCCGTTTCAGTTCAACATGGGGAGGATAGCGGGAAGCCCTCTGATGTGGGGCACCATGGAGATCGTCCCGGGCCAGACCCATTATCTGGAGGCCGATCGGGGCATCACCTTCTCCGCCTACCAGTACGGCATCCGCAAAGGGATGGAGTATTACAGCGCCGATACCACCGAGGGGGCACCCAGGTATCAGGAAGTGATTGCGCTTGCCTACGGCTTTCCGCTGGCCCCGCGCCGCACGATACTCCGTTTGGCCGATTCGCTCAGAATCGATACCACCCGCCGCGCCTGCGAGCTTGCCGTGAAGATCCGCTCGGTCAATGCCAATCCGGTGGGCCTGCGCTCGGTGGAACTCGCCCCCGGCACCATCAACACGCGGGTGGATCTGAGAAGCCCCTCCGGACCCGGAGGGGTGATAGGGCTTACCGAGGTGGAGCTGGCGCTGGTTCCCATCGTCCCGGAGGCGGATGCATCGGGAACGCTGGTGATTATCGATAGAACCGGCAGGAGAAGCACCATGCAATTCTCCTACAAGGGGGATCAGGTGAAGTTCACCCCGGAGAACCTTCTGGCGTTCAACGATGTGGAGGTGAACGATACCGGCGATACGACGGTCACCATCGCCAATACGTCCGGGAAGGTCATGTGTATCAACGCCATACGGATGCGCTACGGCAACCAGGGGCTCTCGGTTGTCAGCACCACCCCTGCAGGACCGGCCCTGGTGCCGGCGGTGCCGATTTCGCTTCTCCCCGGAGAGCAGATCCAGGTGCGGATCAAGGCGGCACCGCTCGCCAAGAACCGGCAGTACAGCGATACGCTGCGGGTGATGCTCTGCTGCTCGGAGGTGAAGCTGCCGCTTCATCTCTCCCCGGCCGTCCCCTGCCTGAGCGTGGGGGATCTCGATTTCGGCGTGATGATCATCGGCCAGCAGGTCACCCGCGATCTGCGGATCTGCAACGAGGGACGCGGCTACGTGACGTTCGATGATGCCCCGGGGGATTCGGCGCTCACATGGCTGAGCGGAAACTTCCTGGTACGCCGCGAACAGCTCGACAGCCTGCGCGCCGCACGGCTGGGACCGGGAGAATGCATCACGATACAGGTGGCGTTCAAGGCGCAGAAGGCCGATACCATCAGCACGATAGCCAGGCTCTGGGCCAGCACCCGCGACTGCCGCGACACCTCCATCTGGAAGGTGACCGTCCGGCCCCGCCTGAGCGGCGTGGAGAGGGAGATGGAACCGGGCGGCGGCATGCTGGTCTCGCCGAACCCGAGCAGCGGCACCGTGGTTATCCAGGTGTCGGCACGATCGGCCGGGCATCTATCGCTGGAGATCTGCAACAGCCTGGGTGAAACCGTGGCATCCCTGGCCGATGGGACCACCAGCGCCGGGGACCATACCTTCCTGTGGAATGCCTCGGCCGAGCCGGCGGGGCTCTACTACTGCCGGATGAAGATGGATGGAAGGAGCACCACGGCGAGCGTGCTGCTGCAACGGTGATGAACCCGCTCGCTGCCGGCAGTTGAACTTCCGGGACGGGGTGCCCCCACGGGCACCCCGCTTCCATTTCCCGCATCGGCCACCTGGCCGGATTACGCATTATCTTTCGGCTTGATTCGCACACCCCGGATGGCGTAGAGTACCGCCACGCACAATCAACCTCATTTTTTTATCCATGCGGTCCGGAATGGCACTCCGGCGCCGAGACCAAATCCATTCCATCCAAGGCCCTTTCAACACACCCCCTATGCTGCGACTCTTCTGGCTGATCACAGTTGGCTTCGCCCTTCTACACTCCATCTCATTCTCGCAACACAGGCTCCAGACACGCGACGTCATCACCGGACTCTGGGTGCCCTGGGAAATCGCCTGGGGACCGGATAATACCCTCTGGGTTACCGAGCGTCCCGGCATGGTAAGCCGCATCGATCCGGAAACCGGGACACGGCGGGAGATCCTGAACATCCGCGCGCATGTGGCCGAAACCAACGAGGCGGGCATGCTCGGTATGGCGCTCCATCCGAACATGGCCGATAGCCCGTCGGTGTTCATCGTCCATACGTTCTGGCATGCCGATACGATTCTGGAACGGCTGGTACGATACGAGTACGACCGTCAGCGGGATACGCTCATCCGGCCGAAGACGCTGATCGACAGCATCCCCGGAGGACTCTTCCGGGTAGGAAGCCGCCTGGCGATCGCCGGGGACCGCACGCTCTACATGACGGTGGGGGATGCAGCCAGAATCGAGGAGGCGCAGAGCCATACATCGTTCTGCGGAAAGATACTCCGCATCAATCTGGATGGAAGCGTGCCCGCCGATAATCCCTGGGCCACGGCCCCATGGCCGAGCTGCCTGCTCTGGTCTACCGGCCATAGAAATCCGCAGGGGCTGGCCTTTGGTCCGGACGGCACCCTCTACGCCTCGGAACATGGGCATGATGATGACGATGAACTGAACATCATCTACAAGGGAGGGAATTACGGGTGGCCCTATGCCCACGGGTACTGCAACGATACCACGACGGCGGAATCGATGGCCCACAAGAAGCAATTCTGCCTGGACTCCAATGTCATCGAGCCGATCCGCACCTGGAACCCCACCGTGGGACCGGCGGGAATCGCCTATTACGGGCATACGGCGATACCGCAATGGCATAATTCGCTGCTGATGGTGACGCTCGGAAAGCTGAAACCGGAACTCCCCCGGCAATCCTACAGCCTGGTGCAGTTCACGCTGGCAGAGAACGGCAGAAGCACCCTCACGGACACGGCGTATTTCGAGGGGGAATTCGGGCGCCTTCGCGGGATATGCGTGGCCCCGGATGGCCGGGTATTCATCTCCACCAGCAACAACGACGGCAGGGCCTCCGCCGCACATGGCTTTCCGCATCCGGGGGATGACAGGATCATCGAAATCACTCTTAATACCAGCGCCGTGCAGCGGGCATCCCGGCCGGCGGGGTTCGGCATAGCCCCCATGCCGGTCCGGCAGGAGGCGCGTATCACATTCCGGCAGGAGATGGGCCCTGGCACCATCGAACTGTTCGATGAGGCGGGAACGCTCCTGCGCCAGGAGAGCTTTCCGGGAGGGATGGAATACCGTTTCCGGCGCAACGGCCTCGGCACCGGAACCTACTTCCTCCGGATCGGCGATGGGAGCCATCGCCTGGAATGCCCGCTTGTGGTGCAGTAGCTAGCGCCGGAGCAGCCGCAGAACCGAAACGCCCGCCTCCGCATGGAACGGAAGCGGGCGTTCTCCGTTCATACTCCGGCGCCGGCGGGGGAGCAGGCAATCCGGATCAATAGGCTAGAAGCCGGTCCAGCATCGCGTGCAGCCGCCCCTTGGGGAGGAACTGCTCCTCCAGCTCGCGGCTGAACGGGATGGGGGTATCCAGCGAGGCGCAGCGGAGCACCGGCGCATCCAGATCATCGAAACAGTTCTCGGCGATAGAGGCGGCGATCTCCCCGCCGAACCCGCCGGTGAGCGTATCCTCGTGCAGCACCAGGCAGCGCCCCGTACGCCGCACCGACTCGTATACCATCTGCTGGTCCCACGGCAGCAGCGTGCGCAGATCGATGATCTCGATCCGCCCTTCCGGAAACGCTCCGGCCGCCGCCAGCGCCCAGGAAACGCCCATCCCATAGGTTACGATGGTGGCATCCTCCCCCGGCCGCACAACGGAGGCCGCGCCGAACGGCAGCGTGTAATAGTCGTCCGGCACCATGCCGCGCACGCTCCGGTACAGCCCCTTGTGTTCGAAGAAAAGCACGGGATTGGGATCGGCAAGGGCTGCCGCCAGGAGCCCCTTGGCATCGGCGGGGGTGGATGGGTAGACCACTTTCAACCCCGCCACGTGGGTGAACCACGCCTCGGTGCTCTGCGAGTGGAACGGCCCGGCCCCGATGCCGGCGCCGGTTGGCATCCTCACCGTCACATTCACCGGCTGATCCCAGCGGTAATAGGTCTTGGCGAGGTTGTTCACGATCTGATTGAACCCGGAGGAGACGAAGTCGGCGAACTGCATCTCCACCATGGAGGCGCGCCCCCGGATGGAGAGCCCGAGCGATGCCCCCAGGATAGCCGATTCGCAGAGCGGGGTGTTCCGCACGCGATCCAGGCCGAATCGCTCCACGAAGCCCTCGGTCACCTTGAACACCCCTCCGTACCCGGCGATATCCTGCCCCATCAGCACCAGGCCGGGGTCGCGCTCCATCGCCTGGCGCAGCCCGTCGGAGACCGCATCGACGAAACGCCGTTCGCTTGCAGCGGGGCTGGCCGGCGGGATGCTCTCCTGCGGCGAGGGGGCGTACACATCCCCCAGCTCCACGCGCATATCCGGGACGATCTCCGGCTCGTTGAACATCGCCTCCACCCCCGCCTCGATGGCCGCAGCCAGGCGCGCCCTGATCCCCCCCAGGGCATGCCCGCTCAGCACGCCGATATCGGTAAGGAACTGCTGGTAGGTGGCGATGGGATCGAGCTTCCCCCACTGCTCGAAAAGCTCCTTGGGCACATACGCCACGCCGGACGCCTCCTCATGCCCCCGCATCCGGAAGGTCATCGCCTCCACGATCACCGGCTTGCGCTCCACCCGCATCCGGGCTGCCACCCGCTGGATGGTGTCGTGCACCTCCAGAATGTTGTTGCCGTCGATCCTGACCCCGCTGATGCCATAGCCTATCGCCTTGTCCACGAAGCTTTCGCAGCGGAACTGGTCGCAGCTCGGGGTGGAGAGGCCGTAGCCGTTGTTCTCCACCAGGAAGATCACCGGCAGATCCCAGACCGCCGCCACATTGATCGCCTCGTGGAAATCCCCCTCGCTCGCCCCGCCGTCGCCGGAGAATACCAGGGAGATCCTCCTGTCGCCGTCCAGATTGCTGGCGAGGGAGATGCCGTCGGCCACGCCGAGCATGGAGCCGAGATGGGAGATCATGCCGATGATGCCATACTCCGGCGCGCCGAAATGGAACGAACGGTCGCGCCCCTTGGTGAATCCGCGCAGCTTCCCCTGCCATTGAAGGAACAGCCGGTCCAGCGGCATATCGCGAGAGGTAAAGACGCCGAGGTTGCGGTGCAGCGGAAGGATGTAATCGCCGGGATCGAGCGCGGTGGTGGCCCCCACGGCGATGGCCTCCTGACCCATGCCGGAGAACCATTTGCTGATCTTCCCCTGGCGTAGCAGCAGGAGCATCTTCTCCTCTATCAGACGGGGGAGGAGAAGACGTTCGAAAAGATTGAGAAGCGATGCATCGCTGTGATACTTTCGATCGAAATTCATGGCACTCCGGTCGTTCGGTGTATATCGGTCCAGGCCATGGAGCGCTCTGTCCGGTGCCGGTGACAAGCACGGGGGACAACGATGCCGGGAGCCGTTCTTCCTACGGGGAAAAGATCCCGGCATCATCTCCGATCCTCTTATCACACCGGATGCTCCAGGGTGGCGCGGGGGCGCTGGCGGCGTAAGGATAAAAAAAAGCCCCCGATACCGAAAGGGGCATCGGGGGCAGCGATCATGCGATGGCTCGCGATGATGAGATGATTACACCGTAGCGCCGATATGGTTGTTCAGCGCGCTTACCAGCTGCTGCTTCGGAACGGCGCCCACGATCTGCTCCACAACCTTTCCCCCCTTGAAGATGAGGATGGTGGGGATGGAGCGGATGCCGTAGCTGGCGGCGATCTCCGGGTTGTTGTCCACATCGACCTTGCCTACCAGCGCGCGCCCTTCGTACTCCTTCGCCATCTCCTCCACCGACGGGGCGATCATACGGCACGGACCGCACCAGACGGCCCAGAAATCGACGAGAACGGGCAGCTCGGAATCCAGCACGGTCTCCTTGAAGCTGCCATCGGTGAAATGCATTGCTGCGTCTGCCATACGATACTCCTGATGTTTTTTATGTGAATGTACTAGTCTCGTTGCTACCTGAAGCACCCGGCGCGCCGGCGCCGCGTCTGGTTCCCGCACAATCGGTGTGTAGCGGGAAATCGCGGCGGTTGTTGCACGTTCCTCCGGAGTGCGCTAGCAGGGCCCGGCCCTATCCGCAGAGCACGGAGCCGCCATTGACGTTGAGAACTTCGCCGGTAATATACGATGCCTGCCGCGAGGCCAGGAACACCACGGCGGCGGCCACCTCGTCCGGTTCGCCGGGGCGCCCCAGGGGGATAGACTGGTTGATCGCCTTGCGCGCCGAGGAATCGGCGAACGCGGCGGCCGTCATATCGGTACGGACCCAGCCCGGCGCCACGCAGTTGACGGTGATGCCGAGCGGGGCAAGTTCCACCGCCAGCGACTTGGTCATCGCTATCAGCCCACCCTTGCTGGCCGCGTAATGCGAATGAAACGCCTCCCCCCGCACGCCGGCGGTAGAGGAGATCAGGATGATCCGTTTCGGCGCGGAGGATTCCCCTGCGGTAAGCAGCCGCAGCGCCTCGTTTGCCACAACGAACGCCCCCGTCAGATTTGTATTGATGGTATCGCGCCAGTCCGCCAGGGTCATCTTTCCCAGTTCTCCCCGCTCCCAGACGCCGGCATTCAGCACCAGCAGATCGAGCCCTCCCCAGGATTCCTCCACCCGCTTCATCATCGTGCCCACCGATCGCTCCTGGGTGATATCGGCCTTCAGCATCATATGCTCGAAATGCCTGCCGCCAAGCTCGCGGCCGAACTCCTCGGCCGTATCGGCATTATTCCGGTAATTGACGGCGACCCGTGCCCCGGAGGCGGCCAGCCCCATGGTTATCGCCCGCCCTATCCCGCGCGTCCCTCCCGTCACGAGCGCTCGAACTCCGCTCAGATCCAGAACCATGATGGTTTCGCCCTGCTTGGATGATTTCGTTGAACTTTCCCCGGATGCCGTATCCCCCTTCCCGGAAGAGCCGCTGCCGGAATGCGATCCCTGGCCCGCCTCCCCCATCGCCGGCGGGGGATGAACTCCCGGTCTTTCCAGCGACGTTCATCCCCGCGATTTCGTTAGGAGCAACCCCGCCAATTTGCCTCACCGGCCGGGGAATGTCAAGTCCGCCGCAAGAGCATCGCTACTCGCCGGACTCCCCCTCGCCGCCATGTTTGCGGTCATTCTGCACGGATTTCAGCACACCGAGGTCATGCGAGAGGTCGATCAGATTGCGGAGGCTTCCCTGTGTGGTCTGGTAATACTGTGTTTCGAAGCGGGCCACAACCTCCTCATCGGCCTCCAGGAGCAGTTTCGCCAGCAGATCGCGCATGGTTTCGACGGCCCCGGCGAACTCCCGTTCCAGGGTCTGGTAGCCTTCGGCGTTGGCGGCGGCCTTCCGTAATGTGGAGTAGAGGTTGTAGAGGTGGCGGCCGTGGAAGATCAGCTTGTTCATCTCTTCATGGGCATCGGCTTCGGCGGCGAGCTCCAGAAGAACCCCCATATCGTTGCGCTTCCTGAGCCCCTGGCCGGAAGCCTGATCGAGGTAGTCGAGTACGTTCTCGGTATCGGGAGAAAGGGGCATGGCTCATCGGAGATTGTAGGATCGGCCCGCTACGGCGCGGGCCAACAGGATCAGAACGGGGCCTCCTCGGTGGAGGGAGGGAGAAACTGCGGGGTATCGTACCGGAACTCCAGGTTCTCGAACCGCGCGAACTCCCTGACGAAAGCGATCTTTGCGATACCGGTAGGACCGTTACGCTGCTTGCCGATAATCACCTCCGCGGTCCCCTCGGTGGGCATTCCATCCTCATCAACCGTAATGCCGTAATACTCCGGACGGTGGACGAACATGACCACGTCGGCATCCTGCTCGATGGAGCCGGATTCTCGCAGATCGCTCAGCATAGGGCGCTTGTCGCCGCGCGATTCCACCGAACGGTTCAGCTGCGACAGGGCGATGATGGGGATGTTCAGCTCCTTGGCGAGCTGCTTCAGGCCACGGGAGATCATGGAGATTTCGCGTTCGCGGCTTTCGGCCTTCGGCGCGTGCATCAGCTGGAGGTAGTCAACGATAATCATCTCGATGTTGTGCTCCCGCTTCATCAGCCGGGCCTTTGCCCGCAGCTCCATGATGCCGAGCGCGGGGGTATCATCGATATACATCGGCGCCTCGGTAAGGCGGTGGATCGTGGAGACGATCTGCTGCCAGTGCTCGTTCTTCAGATCGCCGGTACGCAGGCGGTGCTGGTCCACCTTGGCCTCGGCGGAGATCAGACGCATCACAAGCTGCGTGGCCGACATTTCGAGCGAGAAGAATGCCACGGCCTTCTTGTAGTCGATGGCGGCATTGCGCGCCAGGCTCATCGCCAGCGCGGTCTTTCCCATGGAGGGACGCGCCGCAAGGATGATGAGATCGGAGCGCTGGAACCCGCCGGTAAGGCCATCCAGCTTCACCAGGCCGCCCGGCACGCCTATCACCCCGCCCCCTTCCTGGTAGCGGCTGGAGATGCTCTCCAGCATCTCCACGGTCTCGATCGCCAGACGCTTCATGGAGTGGTAGGAGCGGCTGTTGCGGCTCTCGGCGATCTCGAACATCTTCTGCTCGGCGTGATCCACCTCCTCGAACGCGTCGGTGGTCTCCGAATAGCAGTTGGTGATAACCTCCATGGCCGCCGAGATGAGCCGGCGCTTGAGCGCCTTCTCGAAGACGATGCGCGCATGGTACTCCACGTTTGCGGCCGTGGGGGTACGCATATTAAGCTCGGAGAGGTAATGGGAACCTCCCACATCGCCAAGTTTTCCCAGACGGCGGAGCTCGTCGTTGAGCGTGATGATGTCGATCGGCTGGTTGCGATCGGAGAGCGAGAGCATCGCCTGGTAGATGAGGCGGTGCGCCTCCCGGTAGAAGGAATCGGGGGGGAGGATCTGGATGACCTTGCTGGCGGCCTCCTTCTCCAGCATCATGGCGCCGAGCACGGCCATCTCCGCCTCGTTCGAATGCGGGGGCACCCGATCGTTCGAGGAGGAATCCAGGTGGACGATCTTCTTATTGCGCCGTCCGGCATTCAGCATTTTATCGAGCGGGTAGCTGTCGTCGCTCCCCTCGTTCAAGATTCCTCCACCTGCAATCACGCCCGTACCTCGCCTAGCTCTTTGGTTTCGGAAGAAAAATCATCATACACGCCATCCGCCGCCACGATCCGGTTACCCCCACCGCCATGAAGGGCCCGGCAGATACCGGCGCCCGGGCGGGCGCACTCCGGTCCGATCGCTCCCGGCATGGGAGCCGACACGTTCATGCACAGAGGTATCCCCACAATGAAATCCGGTAGAAAGACTGAGCCCGGCGCGCCTGAAGCGCGGGCGGGAAGTTCCGGTGAGCGGACCCCGAAGGGGGCTCCCCGGAGGGCATTCCGAAGGTATTCCATTCCCGGCCGCCGTTGCAACAGCGGGCGCACGGTCCTGAGCCGCAGCGGCCTCCTCTTGCCGGCCGGAAGGAATTGCATTATCAGAGGATGAAGGACGTCCGTGAGGGAGCAGCAGTTGTATCGGATCGAGCGTTCGGACAGGCCAGCCACGATGAGTTCTGCTGCTGGGGCAACAATCTTACGGGGATTGGACCTCACCAAACAAATGTTTCTTTCCCCAACTTTTCCACCGGGTTATCCACATACCCCGCCCCCTTGTGGATAAGTAGGGAGAGAAAGAAGTATCATTCAGTATCAATTATGGCGATAACTTAGCCTCTCCCCCGCTAGAAACAAAGTTATGATACCGCCGGAGTGAAAGTATCTCTTGAAGTTCCCCCGGACGGTAACACTTCCCCCCTTCAGGTGTAGTTTTCCCCAGTGCGAGGAAACCGTCCGGCATGATCCCGCAACGGGTGCGATGTCCTGTGCGGTGGAGGGCCGGGACCATCCGTACCAGATCCAACGAACCATATGCATACGCGTTCCATACCGATGAAATCGCTCTCTCTGCTCCTCGTTCTTCTGGCCGGCATCGGGCTCGGCAGTTGCGACAGCACCACCATCCCTCTGCTCCCGGATAACGGCAACCTGCCGTTCGGGCTGATTATTCCCGGCAACCGTCCGGCTGCCGACTATCATGCGGTAAGCGGCGTCTCCACCCGGCTGGTGGCAACCAAGGTGGGCGATAGCATCGTGGAGAGCCCGCAGACCCTGTTCTACGCGCAGTTCACCGCCTCGCCGGGCGTTCCCCGGCTGAAGAGCGTGCTGCTGAACACGGTGGAGCTGGGGCATCATCTGAAGGGGGATACGCTCCGCCTGGGACGCTCCCCCGGCTCCAGCATCTACGGCGACAACCTCTGGACCCTGCTGGATTCCGGCGAAACGAAGGCGAACTTCACCATGCCGAAGATCAACGTGGTGGATACGGTTCTCCCGTTCGACACCCGCACCACCATTCGCGGAGATGTCGCTCTGACGCTCAGCTGGAGACGCCCCACGCTGGTCTCCTCCGCGCTCTATATCTCCTGGAAGACCCCCAACCACACCTTCGAGAAGACGGTATCGGACTATGCGGGGAGCTATGAGATCCCGCAGGAGGAGATGAAGAAGCTTCAGGGAAGGGGGGAGGTGGTGATAACCCGCTACTACTATATGCCCCAGAAGTTCAAGGAGCGCACGGTGATGCTTACCCGGATCGCACAGCGGACGTTCAGTATCAACGTACTGTAGGAGATAGTTCGATTGTCGAGGAAGTCCGTGGCCGGTGGCCGGTCTACCGCCATCGCATGGTTGTAAGGGGGGGGTCCCGGAACAACCGCTACGGACTACCGGCAGGGGGTGCAGCGCTCGTACAAACCAGGCACCAGGCTCTGCTTTTCCAGCGGAAGTTGCGCGATGCCCCCGCTTTTCCATACATTGTTCCCACCCCGCTTCAGAGAGTTCCCGAACCGGGAAGCCCAGGCTCTCCATCCATCCCCATCGGTTGCCATTGTAGCCATATATCCATGAGCTTTTGTCGTTCGTGCATCCTGCTCGTACTGCTGTTCGTCGTGGCGGAGCATGCTCTTGCCAATGGGAACGCATGGACCCGGAAGCCGGGAGGCTATTATCTGAAGATCGGGCTGACCTCCCTGACCGCCGATGAGGTGTTCGGGTACGAAGGGAACCGGTGGCCCATCTTCGGCGATACCGCCAACTTCGGGGTCGGCGATTTCGGGGTGACCGATGTGGCCCTGCATGGGGAATATGGCATCACCGACTGGCTTACCGGAGTTGCCTCCACCCAGTACAAGGTGGCCGTGCGCCAGGGACTGTATCGTCCCACGGGACGGGATTCCACGGCATCGGCCAGCGGGCTCGGCGATATCTGGCTGGGAGCCCGGTTCAAGCTCCTTTCGGAGGAGGACCCCGTGGTGGCTACGGTGACCCTCGGCTGGAAACTCCCCACGGGCTCCCCCCTTCAGGATATCCCTCTGGGCACCGGTGTGGCCGATTATGAAGCAAGTGTGGCGGTGGGAACCACGTTCCCCGCCTTCTCCACCTTTCCCTGCTATGCCCAGGCCGTCGGCGGATACCGGCTCCGCAACAGCGCCAGCAACGAGCTGAAGTTCCTGGCCGAAATCGGGATGGATCTGACCCCGGCACTGATGCTCCAGGGAACCATCGAGGGAAGCTACTCCACCGCCGATTTCGATCCGGCAATCAATAACCCCGGCAATCGGGAGCTGCTGGAGCACTATAAGAACGATCAATCCTTCACCCGCTGGAAACTCGATCTGGTCTACGCCGCCAGCGATGCTATGGATCTGCATTTCGGCTATGAGAAATACGCCGCCGGACGGAACATCGTGGCCGGATCAGGGCTGGCAATCGGCATCTCCTGGTACCGCTAATCTTCGCGAATCTTGATGGACGGGTGGATTGGGTGGTATCAACGGAATCGTAGCAGCGGGATGAAATCGTCGCGAATTCAATCCTGGAATATTGAAGTACAAACGAGAGGGTTGAATTGGGGCTATTAGCGGAATAACACTGCGCGCGACAAAACAGTTTCCTGGATCTCTGAACCCTTCAACGTAGGTGCCTGGCAGAATGTAAAGCGAATCAATTCATCACCTTCCGCCCCCCCGATTTCCAATTTCCAACTCCTGGACTTTTTGTCACACCCGCCTGCCATGGGCCCACTTCCCCTATCGGCGCTTATTCTGGCCTGTGCTTTGATAGATATGTATAGTAGAACTGTATTTCGAATACTTTGATAGATGAGGTGATGTGATGGTTGGGAAAAGTGGATATTATATCGCGCAAAGCATCATGGTCTTTGTCCTGGTGCTGCTGGGACTTACGGCCGCAGGATGTGATGTGATCGGCGGGATCTTCAAGGTGGGCCTCTGGACCGGAGTGATTCTGGTGGCGGCCGTCATTATCGGGATTATCCTTGTGGTACGGCTCTTCAAGAAGTGATACTTCGCGAAGAAAGGAGAAGGATATGAACCGGATACCAACCGAGCCACAAGGACGACGCGGATCGATTCGCAGAAATAGGTAGAAATGGAAACGATCGGATGCGGATTGCGCCCGATCGTTTTGTTTTAGGTGCCTACCGATACGTTTTCTGATGATGCTCTTGATACGTTGTCGCGTACGTTTTCCGATGATGCGTTTGATGCGTTGTCGCGGAGTTTGACTCCGCGATGCCTGCTACCACCTCGCCCAGAGTAGAACTCCCCAATCTATACATCCCCATCCTCCCCTATCCTGATAGCCCTCCCTCTTTCCCCTCATCAATCGAAAATCCAAAATCGTCAATCGAAAATCTAATCATCGTATCAGGTGAATCAGCAGCCCCACGAATCCCCCGATAAACGTTCCGTTCAGGCGGATATACTGGAGATCGCGGCCGAGATTCAGTTCCAGTTCCTGCGAGAGCTGCTTGGCATCCCAGGCATCCACCACGCGCTGGATAAGGGCGCCAACAGCATGATGATTGCTGTTGAGCACCGAGATCACCCCCTTGCGGAGACGGTCATCGATGGTAGCCTGGAGATCGGCATCCTCGCGCAGCTTGTTGTAGAAGGAATCCACCGCGCGCCGGGCATACCCCCGAATGGTCGAATCGGGCTTTTCGATATCCTCCAGAATCCATTCCTTGGCCTGCGACCAGAATCCGGCGATAGCATTGCGCAGCCCCGGATGTTCCACCAGATCCCCCTTCCACTCGTTGATACGGGCTATCCACTCCGGATCATGTTTCAGCTTATCCCCCCACTCTATCACGCGCTGGTTCAGATCGGCGCGCAGAGGATGATGGGGGTCATCAGCCGCCTGGTTGATGACCTCGATGAGCGATGTCAGCGTCTGATCGGTAGCGCGCTCCACCACGGCGGCCGGCACCAGCCTGCTCCCCCATTTCAGGGTCCGCTCCAGCGAGCGCTCGATAAACTGCTGGATGGTCTCGCGGCGCGACGGAATCCAGGCGGCCACCTGGCGGAGTCCCTGGTCGATAAGCTCGTTGTGCCTGCCGCTGGCGATCACCATATCAAGGCCGCTGCCGAGCAGCCCTGCGGCGTTGAACTCCTGCAACCGCCGCGACGCCATATCGGCTATCATCGTCTCGATCTGCTGGTCGTTCAGCGTGCGCACAATCGCCGCCAAGCCTTCGCCCAGCCATCCGGCTCCCCGGTGGCGGTTCTCCTCCGACTCCAGATAGCCAAGCGCCGCGCGGGAGGCCGAGAAGCGCCCGATCTCCTGGGAGAGATTCTCCACCGACAGCAGCCGGGTCTCCACGAAGTTTCCCAGGTTCCGTCCTATCTCGTTCTTCTTGCGGGGAATGATGGCGGTATGCCAGATGGGGATGCCGAGAGGATGCCGGAAAAGGGCCACCACCGCAAACCAGTCTGCCAGGGCGCCTACCATGGAGGCCTCGGCAAACGCGTTGATATGATCCCAGCGCACCACCCAGAAGATGGTGCCGGTGCCAAGATGTTCGGTAAGAAAGAAGATAGCCGCCATCAGGACGAACGCCCCTGTGGCGATAGCCTTCATGCGCCGCAGTTCGCGGCGTTTCTGGTCTGCATTCGGTGTTAGAACTGCCATACACCAACCTGGATAAGCATTCGGCGAGCCAGAAGCATCAAAAAACTTCTGTCTGGAAGTGAGCCCGCATAAAAACCGTACAATGGATGTACCAGCCTCATGCACGGCCCGCGCCGCAGGCAGCAGAGGCGCTTCGGCACCTCCCCCCCATGGAGCGCATCGGCGTTGGTGTACGGGGAATGCCCCCCTGCGTTGCAGAACGGCGCCGGCAGGCTACACTCCGCAACGATCCCTCCCCCGGCACGCGATGGGCCGGGGGCACCGGTAGAAACACAGGGTCCCGTACGGAGATGATTCCGGCGGGCAGAGGAAGAGGCCGAGGGGAACTGAGGTGACGTGGAGTGAAATACTCTCATGAAGGCCGGGTGGCAGCCATGAGAGCGCATACCGCGATCCGGCCGAACAGATGATGACGGGAACACCCGGAGAACCGGTTCGCCGTCATGCCGTCCGTTGCAGGCATTGCCAGCGCCCGCCCCCGTTTACTCTCCTATCAGCCCCCGTCCCGACTTGTTCAGGCGCCCTTCCTGCTTCAGCTTGTTGAGTGCCGCATCCAGCACGCCGTTCAGGAATATCCCCGATTTATCGGTGGAATAGCGCTTGGCGATCTCGATCGCTTCGTTGATCGTCACCTTGGTCGGGATCTCCGGAAAGAAGAGCATCTCGGTAAGGCCGATACGAAGCAGAACCTTGTCGATCGGTGCTATGCGCTGGAAATCCCAGTTCTCGGCGAGCGACTTGATGATCTCATCGCACTCGTTGGAATGATTGAACACGCGGAGCATCAGCTTTTGAGCGAACTCGAACAGCTCCGTGTTTTCCTTGAATTCCGGATAGACAAGACGGGCGGCGAGATAATCGATCGACTCGCCTCCCACGTTCCGGCCGATCTCGTATGCGTAGAGCGCCTGCATGGCACGCTCGCGTACCAGGCGCCGGTTCGGGACCGGGCGTTCTACTTCTTCTTCGTCAAAGGTATGTACTGAACTCATACAACTTCCGCACAGTCTCCCGGCTCCGGCTCTCGTAGACAGTCGGCCCGGCCGGAAGAACGATGGAAAAGAACTGAACAACGGGGTGGCATGGTGCCTGCCACCACCCTTACCAGCCCGGCATACACGCACGAGCTGTCGTATAAACTACGGTTTTGCTTGGTAGCATCGGGAGTGTTTGCTCCCGCCGAGTCGTAATAAATAGATCATCCGCAAAGAGCGTGCAAGGCTTCGGCAATGGTAGCTTCAGGGCATATCATACGCCGAACAGCCAGTACAGGACAAGCGCCGCGCTCTCCCGAAAATGCGAAAATGCCAGATTCTGCGGTCCCAGCGGCGATTCCGACGAGACCCCGCGCGCGTCGATATCATTGAACTGGCATATCTCCAGAGCTCGTTTCAAATGGAACTGGTCGGAGATGATGATGAACGATGACCATCCCTGCTTCTTCTGGAGCTGGTCGCGGATGAAGATGATCTGCTCCAGCGTGGAGCTGGTATGGGTCTCCAGAACGATCCGCGTGGGGTCCACCCCCCGTTTCAGCAGCTCGCGCCGCCCCACCTCGGCCTCCGGCAGCTCGTTCGGCGCGCTCCCGCCGGTAAGCACCAGGAACTGCACGGTCCCCTGTTTCAGCAGATCATATCCCTTGCTGATCCGCTCCCGCAGCACCGGGCTGGGACGGTCTCCGCTCCAGACGGCGGCGCCCAGAATAACCCCCGCATCGAACTCCTGGCGTGGCTGGTCCACGATGGTGGTGGAGCTTACCGGGCCCACCAGCACCAGCGCTATCACGGCGATAAACGAGCCCAGCGCCAGCAGCACGGTGAACAGCAGAGCCCCCAGGCTCTTGCGCCACCAGGGAAACCAGGGAGCCCGGAACACCACGAAGAAGATCCCAAGCTCCAGCGCTTTCAGAAAGAGGAAGATGGCATAGCCGAGATAGGGGAGCCCCCCTTCGGCATAGCCGAGCATCGGAGCGCTGCTGAGCGCCACCAGGCCGGTGCAGGCCATCACCGCGGCGGTACTTGCCAGCGATAGCGTATGATGCCGCTTCATCAGAAGGAGCATCAGAAACAGAAGCACAAACGGCAGCTCGAAGAGAAACCCCAGCAGGTTCGCCGTCTTGGTAAGATCGAAGAATTCCGGCGTCAGATGCTGCCCCTGGTAGCGATAGATCGTCATCAGCAGAAACGAAAGGATCTCGCTGAGGATGGCAACCGAGAAGAGCACGGGGGCCAGCCAGGAGCCCACCTGCACTCCTGCGGAGCGCTGGGCCACCGTCGGGAGGGAACGTTCTTCAGACATGCGCCCCCCTTCCGGTTCCGGCATACCGGTAGCGCACCGCCGGCGCATCGCCGTAGGCATTGGGCTCCACCACCAGATCGGCACCGAACACCTCCCGGAGCGTCTCGCGGGTAAGCACCTCCGCCGGCGTGCCGGCGGCGATGGCGCGCCCCCCGGCCATCGCAACGATCCGGTCGCTGCAGATGGAGGCCAGGTTCAGATCGTGGATGGAGGCCACCACGCAGATCCCCCGCTCTCTGGCGATACGCCGTACCGTGGCGAGCACGCTCTGCTGATGAGCGATATCCAGATGCGAGTTCGGTTCATCCAGCAGGAGAGTGCCGGTCTCCTGGGCCAGTGCCTTGGCGATCATCACCCGCTGGAGCTCCCCGCCGGAAAGGCGTGTCACCGGCTCATGGCGCAGCGGCTCCAGTTCCATCAGCGAGATGGCGCTCTCGGAGGCGCGAAGATCCTCATCCCGCTCGAACCCGCCGTACCGGCTCCGGTGGGGCATCCGTCCCAGCAGCACCGTCTGTTCCACGGTATACTCGAACACCGGACGGTAGCTTTGCGGAACATAGGCCAGATGGCGTGCACGCCGCGAAGCCGGATAGGAGCCGAGCGGCATCCCATCCAGCAGCAGACGGCCGCGCGCCGGGGCGAACATCCCTGCAAGAATCTTCATCAGCGTGGTCTTTCCGGAGCCGTTCGAGCCGATGATGCCGAGGAACTCGCCATCGGCCGCCGCCAGATGGTCCACCGAGAGCGAGAACCGTGGTCCGTAGCTGAAACCGATATCGTATGCCTGGATCGACATTCAGGATCGTAGAGGGTCGTGTTAGATGCATCCGCGCCGTCACTCAAGAGGGATGACCGGCACCGGTATCGGAACCGGGAGCCGCTGCCACGGCGCTTGATGCGAAGGAACAAGTTACACAGAACCACGAATCTGCGCGAATCGTGATGGAGGGGAAGAAAACGTTGTCCGGGCAATCGTAACCATGCGATGAAATCCTCGCGAATGGATGCCGGCATGAATGGATGCCGGCATGCTCATCCCGGTGACACCATGCGTTGTAGCGGAGTTTGTCTCCACGACTTCCTCGAAGGGGCGCACGGACGGCACCTTGAGGTATCTATATCACTATGATGTATCAACCGATCCCCCTCCTCTCCGCAATCTCACGTATCTTCTCCCATGTCTTCTCCTCTTCTTCTGGCAATCGATATCGGCGGCACCAAGCTGGCGGTGGGGATAGGGCGGCTCGATGAGTTCGCCCGGTCCGGAACGCTGGCCCGGATCGCCAAGGAGCCTGCCCCGCCGCCGGGAACCCCGGAGGCGGTGATTCCGCGCGCGCTGGAGCTGGCCCGCGAGCTTGCCCCGGCCGCCGACGGACGGATCGTTGCCGCCGGCATCTCCATCGGCGGGCCGCTGGATCATGCCGCCGGCATGGTACTGAATTTCCCCCACCTGCCGGGATGGAAGAATATCCCCCTGGCTGAGCGGATCGGCAGCGCGCTGGGCGTTCCCGCCCGGCTGGATAACGATGCCAACCTGGGAGCCCTCGCCGAGCATCGCTGGGGCGCCGGGCGCGGCTGCGACGATATGGTCTACCTGACGCTCAGCACCGGTATCGGAGGTGGGGTGATCGTCAACGGACGGCTGCTGCATGGTGTGGGATCGGGTGCGGGCGAGGTGGGGCATATCACCGTACAGACCGATGGTCCCCGCTGCGCCTGCGGCAACCCCGGCTGCCTCGAGATGATGGCTAGCGGCACGGCTATCGCGCGCCGGGCCACCGAAGCCCTTCAGGGCGAACCGGCGAGGGAGACATCGCTCAGAGACTCCCTCTCCGGCGCCGGGGCGATCACCGCCGCCACCGTCTTCCGGGCCGCCGCCGGCGGTGACGATCTGGCCCGCAGCATCGTCGATAGCACCGCCGAGTATATCGCCATCGGCCTCGGCTCCATCATCCATATCCTGGCCCCTCCCCTGATCGTGCTGGGAGGAGGAGTGGCGCAGGCCGGGGAGATGCTGCTGGCCCCGATACGGGACCGGCTGCGGGCCCATGTCTCCTATGTCCCGCTGGACCGCATCCGCCTGGAGGGAGCCCGGCTCGGGCACGACTCGGCGCTGATAGGGGCGGCCACCCTGGCGCTCGATCTTGCGGCCGGGAGCTGACCGCTTCCCGAATATTTTCATCCCCCTGTAACTTGCCCTCCCCTGCGGTGTTTCACCGCTGCTGCCGGAGCCCTGTCCATCTCCGCGACACATGAGAATATCGCCATCGCCCCCTCATGCCGATCTTCCGGTTCAGCCTGTCTAATACCTCTTTCATGGAGCTACACATATGACGGCCCTACAGCTTCTTCGAGGGATGTCGCTTCCGCTGATGGCGATTCTCTGCATGCTTGCCGCCTCCTGCGGCGATCAACCGACCGGTTCCGTTCCGGCCGGCCCCGTAACGGTATCCGGGGTTCTCAACGACGAAGCCGGGGCGATCATCCCCGGCGCCTACGTCGAGGCGTTCAGCGCGGCCAACGCACGTCTGGCGGCCGACTCCTCCGACGAAACCGGCATGTTCGAGCTTTCCGGCCTGCCGGAGAATCTGACGGGCGTGCAGGTACGGGTGGCCCACGGCGACTTCAAGCCGTTTGCGGCCTCTATCGAATCGATCGTCGGCATGGCCGGCGGGACGGAGGGGGTTATCATGCAGCTGATGCACAACGATAGCTGCTGCGCGCGGCTCTTGCTGGTGGCAACCGATCCGGAGGGCCGTCCCCTCCCCGGTGTGGAGATAAAGCTCCGCCGCGGGAAGAACCTGGTCAGCGTCATGACGAGCGATTCGGCCGGCCTGGCAACCTTTATGAATGTCTGCGGCGGGGAGTATAATGTGCGTCTTGCAAAGGGGGGATATGAAGTGGTGGAACGGGATGGCATCGCCATCCGTGGCTGCGACACCACCCGCCGGGAATTCGTCATGAAAACCCAGGGGAAGGGGGATGACTCCTGCTGCAACGGATTCCTGCGGGTGATCCCGCGCGACTCGGCCACCAACCAGGTCATCACCGGCGCGCAGGTGCAGATCAAGCGCCAGGGGGGCAGCACCCGCACTGAAACCACCAACGGCGATGGCGCCGGTTTCCGCGAGCTCTGCGCCGGCACCTACAGCGTCCGGATAGCCAGGGAGGGGAAGCCAGCCTATCGCACCGTGGAGTTCACCATCCGGATCGGCTGCAACGACAGCAGCACGGCCACCCGCCTGATGATCCCCAGGGAGCAGCAGTCCGATTCCTGCTGCGCGGGGAAGGCCACGGTCATCATCCGCGATTCCGCATCCGGCACACTTCTCAGCGGTGCCACCGTCAAGCTCTGGAAGGGGAACACCCTCCTCTCCACGCGCACCGCTGAAAACGGCCGCATCGACTACAGCGATCTCTGCAAGGGAGAGTATGTTGCCGAAGTGACACGCCAGGGATACAAACGCCAGGAAGCCCCCTTCACGCTGGAGTGCAACGGGCGCACCGAAGTCACCCGCAGACTACCCGCCGAACGATCCGACAGCTGCTGCAACGGACGCCTGGAGGTCGTGGTACGCGACTCCGCAAGCAACGCCCCGGTGGTAAACGCCCTGGTGAAGCTCTGGAAGGGGAGCACGCTGCTGGCCTCCAAACAGACCAACGCCAATGGCGTGGCGGTGTTCGAAGGTCTCTGCGCAGGCTCCTATGGAGTGAACATGAGCCGCGAAGGATATACCTCCCGCGAGTTCGAGATCGGGGTGGAATGCAACGCCAGAGTGGAGACCACCAGGAAGCTCCTGAAGAAGAGCGATTCGGTCTGCTGCACGGCGAAATTCGTCTTCAAGACGAAGGACTCCACCACCAGCAGCGCCATCGCTGGCGCCGGCGTCAGGATCATGCGCGGCAACACGCTTATCGCCGAAGGGCAGACCAACGGCGAGGGGCGCTACCTGCGCGAGGGGATCTGCGGCAACGAGTCCTACACCGTCACCTTCTCGAAGGATGGCTACGCCAGCAAGACCTTCACCTTCCGGATTGCCGAGTGCCGCGTTCTGGAGGAGACTATCCTGCTGATGCCGGACTGAGGCCCCCTTCGGCCGGTCCGTATGATAGCCGGATCATAACGCCATACGAGCAACGGGCGGCAGAGCGATCTTCCGCCCGTTGCCATGAACGGAGACGAGGAACCCCGGAGCGATGCCCAGGTTTTGCCTGTATCCTTTTCCCCCTGCAAGGGTATATTACCAGCACAGACAAGGGCCAGGAGAGCGAATGGCTCCCCTGGAAACATATCAACACCATGCGGGGCCGCGCGAACGCAGGACGTATCACCGCGGCACCTTTTACCTACATCATGGATCAAGACGTCACTCCCATCACTATTTCCCTCTCGGAAATCGCCATCCGCTGCGCATCGTTTCAGGAGCCGGACCGCGACGTGGAAGGATATGCCGGAACCTTCAACCTGACACGGCAGGTGGCGGTGGAACCGGATAACTCCCGCATCCGCCTGCGCCTGATTCTCCAGGCGTTCTTCGAGCATCCCGATCGTCCCGAGCAGGACCGCGTCGGCCTCGGCGTGCTCGATGTTGCCTATCTCTACCAGGTGGAGGGAATGCAGTCGTTCGAACGGACCGAGACCCAGGTACGGATACCGGAGGATATCTCCGCACAGATCCTGTTCGATGCCTATCTGACCACACGGGGAATCTGGTACGCCAGAAGCGTGGGCATGACCGCCAACAGCGCCGTGCTTCCGTTTACCAACCCGAGAAAGCTGCTCCGTATGATGATGGAGATGGAGCAGGAGGCGCTTGCCCAGGCTCAGGCCCAGGCCGGGGCGCGGTAACCGTTCCGGAACAATCTCACGCAAGAACGCGAAGCCGCAAAGAAGAACCGCGGGTGATTTCTCATCCCTTCTTTGCGCTCTTCGCGTCTCTGCGGCTTCCCCTGATGCCTCCTCTCCCCCTTCCCCGACGATACCATCCCGCCCCGATGTGACATCTCCTCTGCCCGGCGAGTCTTTTCAGAACATGCGCGCCACAAGCGCACGGACGAAATTCTCCGGCGTCCGGTATTCCTTCCGCTCATACAATCGCGTATGGAGGCAGCGGGCCTTCGGTGCGATCCTTCTGGTTCAATTCATCCAGTACGATTCGGAGATTATCATGCGTTCAACTTTTTCTATCGATCGTCTTTATCGCCTCTCCGTTCTCTTCTGCTTCATCGCTCTTTCGGCCGCCCCGGCGCTGGCATGGAACCGGCAGCCCCTCACCGGGACCAGGGCATCCTGCGGCGTGCGCACCTTCACCTCCCCACCGGACTCCCTCCCCGGCACCGTACAGCGGAGCAGCCCCCCAGGCACCAGAAAGGGGGAGCGCTACCGGCTCTGGCTCTTTCCCTGCAACGACTCCCGGTTCACCCCCCATATGGAGCGTATCATGGATGAGTATGTGCTGGAACGGGTGAAGAAGGGCTCGCGGATAGTGGTCACCGGCCATACCGATATCGTTGGGGAGGAAATGGACAACCTGGAGCTTTCGCGGAGGCGGGCGGCGAATGCGGCAGCCTACATGCGGAAGAAGCTGGCCGGCAGAGGATATGCGACGCTGGAATGGACGGGAGTGGGAGAGGAACAGCCGCTCTATCCGAACCATCTTCCGGAGATGCGGTTCTATAATCGCACGGTAGAGGTACGGCTTCTGCCACCGGCGCAGGGGGAATAAAAGAGGAGAGAAAGAGTGCTCCAGGCCGCATAACGAGCAGCGGGATATCCGGATTAGGAATATCCCGCTGCTCTTGTTTCATCTCATAGCACGGCGGCCGGAGCCGCTCAATGCGTGTAGGGGCATGCCACCATCTGTCCCTCCCCCTTGTCCTCGAACGGCGGGAAGCCATCGGCACAATCGGGACGGGCGATAGGGCAGCGGGTGCGGAAGGGGCAGCCGGAGGGCTTTGCCAGCGGCGTGGGCACATCGCCGGTAAGCACCGTGCGGGCAGCGCGATGGCTATCGGGATCGGCCAGCGGCACCGCCGACAGGAGCGCGCGGCTGTAGGGATGCTTCGGCTCGAAATAGACCTGCTCGCTCAGGCCGTACTCCACCATGTTCCCCAGATACATCACCGCGATACGGGTGCTGATATGCTCCACCACGGAAAGATCATGCGCGATGAAGAGAAACGACACGCCGAACTCGTCCTGAAGATCCTGCATCAGATTGATAACCTGTGCCTGGATCGACACGTCGAGCGCGGAAACCGGTTCATCGCAGATGATGAGATCGGGGTTGGTGGCAAGCGCCCGGGCGATACCGATGCGCTGGCGCTGGCCGCCGGAGAACTCGTGCGGATACCGGGCGGCCTGCTCCGGGCGCATTCCCACCTTGTCCAGCAGCCACGCCACCCGCTCCTTCATCTCCGAGCGGTTCATCTTCGTATGAATCTGAAGCGGCTCCTCGATGATCTGCGAGACGGTCATCCTGGGATTGAGCGAGGAATAGGGGTCCTGGAAGATCATCTGGATCTTCGAACGGTATCCCCGCATCTCGGACTTCGAAAGACTGTTGAAGTCCACCACCTTCCCATCGGTGCCGTGGTAGAGTATCTGGCCGGTGACCTGGGCATCCGGGGACATGGTCCGGACGATATTGATAAGCGCGCGGCCGATCGTGGTCTTGCCGCAACCGGACTCGCCCACCATGCCGAGCGTTTCGCCGCGATAGATGTTGAAGGAGACTCCATCCACCGCCTTGACCGTAGCGACCTTGCGCTGGAGGATTCCGCCGAAGACCGGGAAATGTACCTTCAGGTCCCGGACTTCCAGGAGGAGATCTCCCTTCCGTCCCGCCACATCCGCGCTAGCGCGGGTCTCTGCTATAGAAGCTGTAGTCATCATGTATGCTGTAGTTCCTGCGTAGCCTTCAATTCGGATGAGAGTAGACGAAATACTCCGCCTGAACATGCTCAGGAGAACGAGTTGTCATAGGATTTCCGTGCGATCATCGGGGAGAGCCCGTTCCGGCCCGCCGGGGGGTGCCGCCAGCATCGCAAGGAATGCCGCCACGTAGATCACCGCGCCCGGCATCGCCGGAAGATGAAAGCGCCCGTTGCCGAAGAACAGAAGCGGGATCACCGTAAAATAGAGAACGGCCGCCAGCGGGAGCAGCTCTCCGGAGGGGGGACCGGGCCGCCCCTTCCATCGCAGCACCAGATATCCGATCCCGCCGCAGATAAGCCCCGCATACCAGAGTTGCGAGAGGAGCTTGAGGAATCCGATGGCTCTCATCGCCCCCTGGCTGCCGGCAGGAAGCCCCACGCTGTTCAGCGAGAACCCCTCGGTATCGGCGCGATACAGGTACCAGAATTTCAATGGCAGCCGGGCCAGCGCCTCGGCCGGGCGCTCCGCGATATAGGCCAGCGCGGCATCACCGGCCCGCTCGTTGCGCAACGCCTCATCCGGCGCGCCGTTGTAGAGCGCTTCTATCCGTCCGGTGAGATGATAGGCGCCGGTCGCCTCCGGATTATTGCCGATCAGCAGATTGATGCCGCCGTTGTTCGAGAGTATCCCGAAGCGCCCGAACAGCTCATAGTTGCGAACGCTCCAGGGGAAGAGCACCAGCGCCATCGCCAGATGCATGGCCGCCCCCTGTGCCAGAATCTTCCGCCAGGGAAAACTCCGCAAGGGGAGCTTTCGCCACTCCGGCAGCAGCAGGGCTCCCAGCGCAACCGCCGGCAGCAGGAGCGCCTGCGATTTCACCAGCCCGGCCAGCCCGAACAGCAGCCCCGCTCCCAGCGGCGCCAGAACTCCCGGACGCCGCAGCCCCCGCAGTATCAGCAGCATCCCCCCCAGCATCAGGGGGAGAAAGAGCATCTCGGTCAGCAGCAGCGAGCTGTAGGCGATATGATTCGGATAGAGCGCCAGCAGCAGCAGTACCAGCCGGGCCACGATCTGCGAACCGAAGAGGGATAGCGCAAGCCGGTATCCCAGCAGAACCGCCGCTCCGGAGAGAGCGACGTTGGCGATCATGCCGACGAGCGGGGAGGGCCCGAAGATGGCCGCCAGTCCCGCCAGAAACGCCGGGTATCCCACCGGCCAGTAGGCCGTGGGGCTGCCATCGATAGCGTACCCGGCACCGGAGATCATCTCCAGTGCGCGATGGTAGTACCAGGCCGCATCGCTGGCCGGAACCGCGCCCGCGCTTCTGATCCAGGCTATCCACGAGAGCCGCAGCAGCAGCCCCAGAGCCAGCACGGCCGGGATGAAGAATCCGGAGGCGATACCGCTCCGGATCTTCCCTCGTATCCCCCCGGCATCGCCGGCTCTCACGGGCGCACCATGGCGGCCGTTCTACAGCCGGACCGGCTGCGGATGAAGATGGCAGCGGACGAAATGCCCCGGCTCCATCTCCACAAGCTCCGGCTCCACATTGAAGCAGATGTCCATCGCGTACTCGCAGCGGGTGTTGAACTTGCAGGCCGCCGGCATATCCATGATGTTCGGCACCATGCCCGGAATCGCCCGCAGCCGGTGGCGGCGGCCGCCGCGCTCCGGACGGGGGATCGATTCGAGCAGACCCTGCGTATAGGGGTGGAGCGGATTATTGAAGATCTGCCGCACCGTGCCGATCTCCTGGATCTTCCCTCCGTACATCACGATCACACGCTGGCAGGTCTCGGCCACCACCGCAAGATCGTGCGTAATCATCACGATGGCCGACCCGGTACGCTCCGCCTTCAGCCGGAGCATAAGCTCCATGATCTGCGCCTGGATCGTCACGTCGAGCGCCGTGGTGGGCTCGTCGGCGATCAGCAGCGCGGGGTTGCAGGAGAGGGCCATGGCGATCATCACGCGCTGGCGCATGCCGCCGGAGAACTGGTGCGGATAATCGTTCATCCGCTTGCGGGCATCCGGGATGCCCACCAGCTCCAGCATCTGCACACCACGGTCGAACGCCTGCTCCTTGGTCAGGTTCTCGTGCTGGAGGATCGGCTCCATCACCTGGTAGCCGACCTTGTAGACCGGGTTGAGCGAGGTCATCGGCTCCTGGAAGATCATACCGATATCCTTCCCTCGCCTCTTCCGCATCTCCGGCATCGGAAGCTGCAGCAGATCGGTCCCGTTCATCCGGATCGTCCCGCCGACGATCTCTCCGGGGGGATTCGGGATCAGCCGCATCAGCGAGAGTGCGGTCACCGATTTGCCCGACCCCGACTCGCCGACGATACCGAGCACCTCATCCTTGAAGATGTCGAAGGAGACTCCATCGACAGCCTTCGCTATCCCCCCCTCGGTCTTGAAGTAGGTCCGCAGATCGCGGACTTCCAGTAGCTTCTCTTGAGTCACTTGTTGGTAGTTCTTTATTCGTTGGCGGCGGCCGGTAATGCCCGGCCGCCGTCGAAAAATTTGGCTCGTATCGCCCCCCGACTGCCTGTCCGGCGCGCCGCTGTTAGCGCAGACGCGAGAACACCTTCGGATCGAACGCCTCGCGGATCGCCTCGCCGATGAAGGTCACCAGCAGAAGCGTCAGGAACATCGCCGTCAGCGGCGTCACCACCAGCCACCAGGAATCGATCTCGCTGAGACCGACCTCCACCATCTGTCCCCAGCTCGGGGTGGGCGCCGGCAGACCGAAGCCCAGATAATCGAGCGAGACCAGCGAGGTGATACCGCCCACGATGGTGAACGGAAGGAACGCCACCATCGGGGTAAGCGAGTTGGGAAGGATATGCCGGAAGATGATCGTCCGGTCCTTCACTCCCAGCGCTATCGCCGCGGCCACATAATCCTTCCCCTTCTCCCGGAGGAACTCTCCGCGCATGTAGTAGCTGATACCGATCCAGCCGAACAGCGAGATAACCAGAATCAGCATGGCGAAGCTCGGCACCAGAATGGAGCTGACGATGATGACCGTATAGAGGAAGGGGATGGTGCTCCAGATCTCCACGAAGCGCTGCCCGAGCAGATCGAACTTCCCGCCGAAGTAGCCCATCAGCCCCCCGAGCGTGGCCCCCACCAGATATTCGATCACGGTCAGGATCAGCGCAAAGGAGATCGAGACATTGAAGCCGTAGCACATGCGTGCGAAGACATCGCGACCGGTATCATCGGTGCCGAGCCAGTGGCTGGCCGACGGAGCCAGAGGGAAGCTCTCGGAGGACGCGAAGTCCACCTCGTACGGGTCCCATGTATACAGCGGCATCAGCGCCCAGTTATCCCCGCCCGCATCCTCGAACGCCTTGTCGAGCGCGCGATAATCGGCCGGGCCCGCGCCGGTTTCGGTCTGGCCGAAGGTAAGGCCGGGATGGAATGAGAACACCGGGAAGAAGAGCTCCCCGTTGTAACTCACCACCAGCGCCTTGTTGTTTATCAGCAACGGCAGCGCGAACGAAATGATATAGAGCGCGGTCAGGAGGATGAACGAGTAGTAGCCCCGCTTGAGCCCCTTGAACTTGTGCCAGCGCTTCCGCAGGATGGAAACCGGGGGCTTGGCCGCACGCTCCTTCTGCATTCCCGGGGCATCGCCGATCGCCTCGCGGATCTGGCGCTGCGCCGGCTGGCGCTGCACCCCCTCGGCATCGGGAACGATATGCCGCACCGGCACGGACGGACGCGCGAGCATCTCGTCCTGCATCATCGGCACATCCTCTCCCCGCTCCTCCTGCGGAACATCGAGAGGCCCGGTCTGCTCGCCTCTCTCCGGGATATCCTGACGAGGGACATCATCCCGTGGTATGTTCTTATCCTTTGAACTCTCGTCGCTCATTATGACTATCGTGTTATGAGAACTATTGCATGTTCACTTCTACCAGCCGGGCCGGAAGCCCCGCACCGGAGACCTCATCCCGGTCGCCGGCGCATTGCAGAAAATGCTACCTGAACCTGATCCGGGGATCGAAGATCGCATAGAGCATATCGCTGAAGATGTTCCCCAGCAGATTGATGACGACGCTGAAGACCAGGATGCCCATCACCATCGTGTAATCGCGCTCCACGGCCGAACGGAACCCAAGATAACCGAAGCCATCGATATTGAACGTCCGCTCGATCAGCAGCGATCCGGTAAGGACGATGCCGAGGAAGTGCCCCAGGCCGGTGGCGATCGGAATCAGGGAGTTGCGGAGCGCATGGCCGAAGATCACCTTCTTCTCGGAAAGTCCCTTCGCGAACGCCGTGCGGACGTAGTCCTGTCCCAGATTCTCCAGCAGCGAATTTTTCATAAGGATGGTGAGCGTGGCGAAACCACCCACCATATAGGCTATCAGCGGCAGAATGGAGTGATGGACCTGATCCCAGACCTGCCCCCAGAAGGGAAGATCGTCCCAGTCCGGAGAGCGGAAATCTCCCAGCGGGAACCAGCCGAGCTGCCCTCCCAGAAGCACCAGCATCACCGCGCCGAGCGCCCATCCGGGAATCGCATAGCCGATAAAGACCACCACCGATGAGATGAAGTCGAATGTGGTTCCATGCCGCACCGCCTTGATGATGCCGAGCGGGATACAGACCAGATACGACATGAGGAACCCGATCAGACCGAAGTAGATCGATATCGGGAACCGGCTCAGGATCACATCGATCACCGGATCGCCATAGACGTACGACTTGCCGAAATCCCCCTGAAGGATGCTCCCCAGCCAGAGCGCATAGCGCACCGGAACCGGCTTGTCGAGATTGTAATAGCGCCGCAGCTCATCCTTGGCCGCTTCCGGAACACTGACCTGCTGGTACGGGCCGCCCCCGCCCCCTCCTCCTTCACCGGTTGTGCGCTGCTGCGCCTGCTCCATGGCACGCTCGAACGGGCCGCCCGGCGTGAACTGGAGGATGGCATACACCAGCATGGTACAGCCGAGGAAGGTGGGGATGATCAGCAGAAACCGCCGCACGAAGTAACTGAACATAGACTTGAGATGCTTCGTTAACTGGAGGGGAAGCCGCTCCCCGGAAGATCCGGAAACAGCGCTTCATGTGAGGAAAAAATCGGGGCCCTGCCGCAGTGCAGGGCCCCAGGCCAACGGTATGCTGATTACTGGTTGGAACCGGTCGCGCTCGGAGCGGCGGCCGTCTGCTGGCGCTGCTTGTCGAAGTTCTGCCAGTAACGGTTCTCCACCGGCGTCACGTCCATCTTCAGAGACTTGTCGCGGCGCCCTTTTGCCACGGTGGCAGCCTTGTCGGCATCATACCACCACTGCGAGAGCGAAGCGTCCCAGTCGCTGATGCGGCCGATGGTGTATTCCGGCATGCCGAACTTGTTCCAGTAGGCCACGCGCACATACGGCACATGGTAGGCAAGCGCATAGGTGTTCTCGGCCACCAGGATGCTGTCAAGCTCGCGAAGGATCTTCACGCGCTCGGCCTGGTCGAACGTCACCTGCTCGCGCTCGATAAGTTCATCGGCACGGGCACTGGCAAAGCCGGTGATGTTGTTGGAGTTCGGCCCCTTCGCCAGACGGGAATGGAAGGAGCTGATCGGGTTCGGGTAGATGATCCCTCCCCACTGCATGAACGACATGGTGTAGTTCTTCTCGCTCACCATCTTGAAGCGGGTGGTGGCATCCACAGTGCGGAAGTTCACCTTGATGCCCGCCTTCTGGAGATCCTGCTGCAGCGGCGTGACGATACGGATCTGATCCTGCGTCACCAGCATGTCGATGCTCAGCGGCTGGCCGTTCTTCACCAGGAAGCCCTCGCTGTTGCGCTGCGTGTAGCCCGCCTCGGCCAGGATCTGGCCGGCCTTCTCCGGGTTGTACTCCTGCTTCGGGTTGCCGGGGTTGGCGTAGACCGAGTTCGGATAGTAGGAATCGGAAAGCTCGTACTCGTTGAACATCAGCTTGGCAACCAGATCCTTCCGGTTGAACAGAAGGGTGACCGCCTGGCGGATCTTCGGATCGTTGAACGGCGGGCGGTTCGTGTTGAATGCCAGGCCGCCGAATCCGACCGGGTTGTTGTTGTAGATCTTCTGGCGCTGGATCAGCCCGCGCTTCACCTCGTCGAAATCGAACTTCTCCACCCAGTAGGAGGCACGGTTGACCGGATACAGATCGATCTCGCCGTTCTTGAACTTCTCGAACAGAAGGTTCTCGTCGCGCACCACGATCATCTTGATCTTGTCGAAGTTGTAGCTGCCGCGGTTGTACGGGAGGCTGTTGCCCCACCAGTCGGCGCGGCGCGTCACCGTCACGGAGTTCCCCTTCTTGATATCGGCGCTCTGCACCACATAGGGGCCGGTGCCGGGGGGCATCTCGTACTGGAACTGGTCCAGATATCCCTTGCCGCCGATCGGTCCGATCACGTGGGCCGGAAGGATGGGACGCCCTGCGAAGTAGAACATGTTCTTCCAGTTCTTCTCCTTGGAGCGGACCGATACGATATACTTGCTGATGGCAACCGGCTCGTCGAACCCTTCGAAGAAGGTGTTCGTGTACGGCTCCAGGATGCCGGGATCACGTCCGAGCTTGTAGGTGGCGATCACGTCCTCGCTGGTGACGGCGTGGCCGTCGGAGAAACGTGCGTCCGGGTTGATGCGGAAGTAGTAGGTCTGCCCGTCCGGCCCGACCTTCCAGTGCGAGGCCAGCCCCGGAAGGAAGTCCAGGGTGATCGGGTTGATGCCCAGAAGCCCCTCGTAGACAAGGCCGTAGATGGCGCGGGTGGCTTCGGTGTTCTCATCCTTGCCGTAGGCGCGGAAGGTGGCGGGATACTCGGAAACCGCGAAGGTTATATCTCCCCCCTTCTTTGCGTTGGTGTCGGCCACATACTTGAACTCCTCCGGAGTAAGGGTAGTGGTCTGCCAGCCGCTGTCGGCGGCAATCCCCTCGAACCCGGCACCACCGAGTGCGGCCGTTACGCTGGGATCGGCCCCCGGCGGCACGTCGAACTTCTTCGGCATGGTGACCGCCTGGCTCTTTATTTCCCCGCCCCCGCTGCCTGAGGTCCCCTTGTCCTTGTCGTTACCCGGACAGCCGGCTACTGCTACCGCGATGAACAGGAGCGCAGACAGGCGCATCCCGGAAGTCCACGAAGAGAGCTTCATCGAATGATCCTTAACAATGAATTGTATGTATACCCGAAAGATTCTGTACGAATGGATGTGAGCCGATACGAGGGTGCCGATGCATCCGATCGGATCGGATAAGCAATATAAGAATGTGACGTGCAATCGGAGCTTCCCCCGCCCCTACTTTCCACGACCTGTAAAAGAGCATTACAGCCTGTACGGAGAGAGTAACAAAAGGTTTCTCCCCGATCCTTCCGGCGCCGGTATGCTCGGATGATGCTCGTGATGATGTAGCTGCCTGAGCGTCCCCCCGGCCGGAGACCCCTCCGGGACCTTCGGCACCCCTCCATGAAGGGAGCCCAAGGGGGGGACGCATCACACCCTGCCGGTCTACGACCGCAGTGCGTCTATAAGGAGCGTTCCATCCGGCATCATATTGTTCCGGACTTCCGGCCGGTCTCCCCGCAGCCCCCCGTATTTCCCGCTGCGCTCCATGGGGGCGCTGGCGTCGTGCCGCGCTATTTGATAACTTCCCCCGTTCACAAAGGTCCTATCTCCCCGTTCCCCGAAACTTCCTGTATACCGAGGATCGCACTGATGTCCCCTCTCCGACTTTCCGCGCGCCTTGTTGCGGCGTTAGCCCTTCTGCTGCTTCCCCTCCGTGCGGCGGCGCAGCCGCCCGGCATCACCAACGGCTTCCCCTATACCACCGATCCGGCCGATACCGCCGCAAGTCCCTGGCTCCCGGCGATGCCGGCGGAACCGGCCGGAGCGCACGGTTTTCTGCAGCACGACCAGCAGGGGAACTTCCGGTTCGATGATGGTACGCCCGCCCGGTTCTATGGGGTGACACTGCAATGGACCGCCGCGCTGCCGGACAGCACCGGCGCTATCGCTACCGCCGCACGGCTCCGGAAGCTGGGGGTGAACCTGGTGCGGCTCCAGTATATCGACAACGCCTACGACTGGGGAGGATGGTCCACGATCCTGGATGATGCCACCGGATTCCGCACCCTCCACCCGGAACGGATGCGGCGCCTGGACTGGTTTATCGCACAGCTCAAGAGCCACGGCATCTACTCGTATCTCATCCTCCAGTCGGCCAGGATTCCGCGCGGAAGCGATGGCCTGGGAGCCGATGCGGATTCGGTGCTCTGGCTGGGAACGTATCTGAACTACCTCTACCCGGCCGCCCGGTCCGCCAACAAGGAGGTGGCGCGCCAGATCCTCGATCATACAAACCCCTTTACCGGCGCTCCCTATAAGAACGAACCGGCAGTGGCGATGCTGGAACTGGTGGATCAGGGAAGCCTGATCTCCCGCTACCGCCAGGGACAGACCGAGTATCGACCCGATGGCTCCACCATCTCCTGGCGCCACAGCTCCCGGCTCGATTCCCTCTTCACCGGCTTTCTGATGGGAAAATATGGAAGCAAGGGGGCGCTGGCCGCCGCATGGCGCACAACGCCGCCGGCCGGCGGATTCCCGAACCTGATCCGGGAGGGGAGCTTCGAGGGGGACTTCGAGCGGTTCTGGGCCATCGATGCCTACGACGGTGTGTCGGTTTCGCGGATACTTTCGCAGGGAGACAGCGTCCCGGACGGCGATCTGGCGCTTACCCTCCGGGTGCGCAACGGCGCCGGCAATATCTACGCGGGATATATGGCCCAGGCGGTGAACCTGGAGTTCAACACCCTCTACCGTCTCAGCTTCAAGGCCAAATGCAGCAACCCGGCCGGCCGTTCAATAGTCGTGGGAGGCTATCAGGAAGGGGGCATGGGAGCGGGCATCAATACGCAGATAGCGCTTGCCCCCTACTGGCGGGAACAGGAGGCGTACTTCCTGGTACCGGTGAAAAGCAGCACCCCCTTTACCATGTACTTCTGGTATGGCGATATGGAAGGGGATATCCAGATCGATGATGTACAGATCCGGGCGGTGGAGAGCCCCGGACTCCAGCCGGAGGAGATGCCGGCCAACGCGCTCGTGAAACGCATCCCCTGGTGGGACGAAGCCACCAGGCTCGTCTCCTCTCGCAGAATCGAGGATCAGTCGGAGTTCTATATGACGCTGGAGGGGAATTATCTGGCCGACCTCCATCGATTCGTGGCCGATACGATAGGAGCGCGGCAGCCGGTAACCGGGGCCGGCCACTACTGGGCCAGCGGGTATATGGAAACCGCCATCCAGAGGGATTTCGATTTCTCGGCGGCCAGCGCCGGCTGGGACTGGGTCTCCGGAGATGCATCCAACTGGCAGGTCCGCAACTACTCGCAGTTGCGGAACGACTGGGGAGGCTCCATCAACACCCTGGCCCGGCACGCCCACCGGGGCCAGCCGTATGTGACCAGCTTCGCGCATCCCTTCCCCAACCGCTATCAGGCCGAGTCGATGCTGATGATACCCGCCTACTCGCTGTTGCAGGACTGGGACGGCCTTATCCTGGACAGCTATGCCGACGATATGGATCTGGGAGCGGAGACATTCATCGATACCAACGAGTATTATACCGTGGCAAAGAACCCGCTGGTGACGGCGATGATGCCGGCCGCCGCCCACCTTTTCCGCAACTCCCTGCTGAAGCCCGCCCAGGGGAGCATCAGCCTGCGCCACTCGCTCCAGCAGGCGCGCATCACCCCCAGGATGGAGGGGCTCTGGGATTATTACGCGCTTCCGGGGGGAATGCATGGGCGGGCGATGCTGGCAAACCGCGTGACAATCGATTCGGCCGATGCCGAGTACTTCACCCAGCGGGATGATATCGCGTTCGCCAGCGAAATAGAAGGGGAGGTGACGAGCGATACACGGGAGATCATCTGGGAATACAACCGCGGAGCGATCAGCATCGATGCCCCGCGAGCCCAGGGAGCCAGCGGCTATCTGGGACGCGCCGGAGGAGTGACGCTCCGGAATGTCTCGCTGGACCTCCTCTCGGCCAATGAAACGGCCACCATGCTCTGGGTGCCGCTCGATACCGCCCGCCCGCTCGGCGGCGAAGGGCGCTCCCTGATGGTGCTTGCCTCACGCACCGAACCAACCGGCTGGCAGTGGCGCGATTCCACCCACGCCGACCGCTGGGGAGCCGGGCCGATGCTTCTGGATCCGCTCAAGGTGCGCCTTACCTTCAATACCGGGGCGGAGGTGACCAGGATCAGCATCTGCCCGCTGGATTCGGCCGGCAACGCCGCGGGTGCCCCCATCGTGCTGGAAGGGAACGGGCCGAAGAGCACCGTGATCGATCAGGCGCAGACCCGCGCCGTCTGGTATGGCGTTGAACTGGCCGGAGCAGGGGCCGCCGGAGTGGAGCGGGAGCCGAAGGGCGCGCTGCTGGCGGCATGGCCCGGCACCGTCACCGATCGCGCCTATATCACCGTTGCTCTCGGTGAGCCTGCGGGCAATGCCCGCCTGGAACTGTTCGATCTTCTCGGCCGCCGCGCCCGCCTGCTCCATGAAGGAGCGATGAGCGCCGGGGAGCAGACCATCAGGCTTGATGCCGCCGATCTTCCGGCCGGAACCTATCTGGTGCGGCTGGCGACGGAAGGGGGAACCCTGGCAACGGAACGCATCGTGGTGAGACGATAAGCGGCATGGGCATGGCGGCGGAGAATTTCCGGTTGCAACGGAAGGATCGCCGGGGAGTGGTAACTTCAGCCGAAGAAGAGGGCGTAGCACGCCCGGCATCAATCGTTGTATCTGGCGAATATCCGTGGTCTATTTTTTTTCCGATGTGCATCTCGGGCTCGGCTCGGCCGCAACGAGCCGTGAGCGGGAGCGCATTCTGCTCCGGTTTCTAGCGATGGTGGGGAACCAGGGGGCCGAATCGCTCTATATCGTAGGAGATCTTTTCGATTACTGGTTCGAATATCGTTCCGTTATTCCGCGCGGCTTCACCCGCACCATCGGTGCGCTGGCGGCGCTGGCGGATGCCGGAATTACGGTGGAATATGTGGTGGGCAACCATGATTTCGGCCACCGCGATTTTTTCGAACAGGAGATCGGCGCGCACGTGCATTTCAACGATCTGGACCGCACCATCGCCGGGCGGCGCTGCTATATTTCCCACGGCGATGGAAAAGCGTTTAACGATACCGGCTATCGTATTCTGAAACGCGTATTGCGCGCGCCATTATCCAATGCCCTTTTCCGGTTTATTCACCCCGATGTCGGGATCGGCACCGCAGCCTATGCATCGCGCCGCAGCCGCGACCACACCGCACAGAAAAATTACGACGGAGAAATGCCCGGAGAATCCGACGGCCTGTATGCGTTTGCCGAACGGAAGATCGCCGATGGATACGATCTGGTGGTGATGGGGCACAGCCATTCCCCCCGCCGCACCGATATTCCCGGCGGCACCTACGTCAATCTGGGCACCTGGCTGAACGACCGTTCCTATCTGGTGCTGGACGAGGAGACGCTCGATCTCCGCCGGTTCGCCTGAACCATCATCGCCCGGAAATATTCCACTGAAAAGCCCGGATCGGCATGGTGCTGATCCGGGCTTTTCATCACTCTCTGGAACCAGATGGCTCCGGAAGAATCATTGCTCGGTTCCGCAGCCGGGATAGTGTGCATCCATGTCCGGCGGCGGAGCGCAACGTATACCATGTGATTATGGGCGGATCACATGAATGTACTTGAGAATGACCTTCTGGGCGGCCTCATCCTTCATATAGGTGAGCGTGGAGCCACCGTTGAGCTGCTGCTGGATCCTGAACTCGGTGATCTCGGCAATGTTCATATAGTCCTGGACAAGATCGTCCCAGACCTCGGTGAGCGTGTGCGACGGATCGGCTGTAGCGCTCCAGAAGTCTACAAGTACCGGAAAATGGGCTGTTGGGATCATTGGGATTGTTATATGAGGTTAGTTGATGAGTGCATTACAGCAGCGGAGGCACTATGATGGTACGATGGACTCTCCGGAATGGGATCACCCGGATAAGCGTCGTAATCAAGCCTGCGATCCTATACTGTATGCGCTGATACGTAGATTATCGTGGTTCGCGAACGCGTAGGGACCTCTAATTCAAAGAAGGGTAGCGGATCGGAATCTGGTTGGTACGGACAGGGAATCTGTTGAAACGAATTATGATGTGGAACTGCTTGATTGCAGCATATGCGCCGTGATGCATCCCCCGAATCTCCTCGCTCCGGACCAGCGTTACGGAGTACCGCAGTGCGGCATCGGGATCTCGCGTTCAAGAAGATGAGCGGTACGATGAGAGCATATCACCATTGGACCAGCGGTAATACACACCGGGTAGAGATGCCGGGACCGAAAATACTACCCTTTCACCGACGAGGAAAGCCCCGGCGCCATATCAGGCAAGAATTATCTCCCTTCGTGGGGGTAATTCTCGGGATCTTGTATCTTTGGCCCTTCTCGCAACGCAGCATTCAGAAATTTTTCACCGAGAGATAGAGCATGCAGGAGACAATCACGAACGGGGCCATCGCCCATCTGAAACCCCAGAAGAACCAGTTGAACCAGCAGGGCCTGCTCCGCTACGGCCGGATGCTGATCGATGGAGAATGGGTGGATGCGGCCTCCGGAAAGACCTTCGAAACCGTCTATCCCGGCACCGGCGAGACGATAGCCCATGTTGCCGCCGGCGAGCGCGAGGATGTGGACCGCGCCGTTCAGGCCGCCCGCCGCGCCTTCGATGGGGGAGAATACCGGAAGATGAACGGCGCCGACCGTGGCCGCCTCCTCTGGAAGATCGCCGATCTGATGGAGCAGAATATCGAGGAACTGGCCGAGCTGGAAACCATCGACAACGGCAAGCCGCTCGTGGAATCGCTCAAGGTGGATCTCCCCCAGTCGATCGCCTGCTTCCGCTATTATGCCGGATGGGCCGGAAAAACCACCGGCGAGACCGTGGAGCCGAACGCCCGCGCAAATGCGTTCGCCTATACGCTTCGCGAGCCGGTGGGGGTCTGCGGCCAGATCATCCCCTGGAACTTCCCCATCCAGATGGCTACCTGGAAGATCGCCCCGGCACTCGCCTGCGGCAATACGATCGTGATAAAGCCGGCCGAGCAGACCTCCCTCTCGATCCTCCGCCTGGGAGAGCTGATGATGGAGGCCGGCCTGCCGAAAGGTGTGGTCAATATCGTCACCGGGCTCGGCGAAAGCGCCGGTGCCGCCCTGGTCGATCATCCCGACGTGGATAAGATCGCGTTCACCGGATCGGTGGAGGTGGGCAAGACCATCATGCGCAATGCGGCCTCGTCGCTGAAGAAGGTGACGCTCGAACTGGGCGGCAAGTCCCCCAATGTGGTCTTTGCCGACTCCAATCTGGAGCTTGCCGCCAAGGTGGCCCTGGCCGGCATCTTCTTCAACCAGGGGCAGATGTGCACCGCCGGCAGCCGTATTCTTATAGAGGAATCGGCGCGCGAACAGTTCATGGAGATCCTGGCCGGGCGCGCCGGCAAGATGGTGGTGGGCGATCCGCTCGATCCCAAGACCCGCATGGGCTCGCTGGTGAGCGAGGATCAGATGAACCGCGTGCTGGGCTATATCGCCAAGGGACAGGAGGAAGGGGCAACCCTGGTGGCCGGCGGCGCCCGCGTGGGAGAACATGGCTACTTCGTCACCCCCACCGTGTTCGACAACGTGCGGAACGATATGACGATCGCGCAGGAGGAGATTTTCGGGCCGGTGGCCTCGGTAATCACCTTCAATGATCCGGCCGAGGCCCTTGCCATCGCCAACGCCAGCCGCTACGGTCTGGCCGCCGCCGTCTGGACCAACGATCTGAAGAAGGCGCACACCTTCGCACGCGGCATCAAGGCCGGCACGGTCTGGATCAATACCTATAACATGACCGACAACGCCCTGCCGTTCGGCGGCTACAAGGAGTCCGGATTCGGCCGCGAGCTTGGCGCCGCCGCGCTGGAAACCTATACGCAGACCAAGACCGTCTGGGTGGATCTGAATTAATGTTCTCCCCCCGCTAACCTTTTCCCGCCGGCCTCCGTTGAGCATGTGGGTACAAGGTCCATTCACACGTCAACTACCGGCGTCGTTCGTACAAGCGGACGACGCCGGTGGCGTTATCGGGAGGTTCGATTACCGGAGAAAACCCGTGCTCGGCATGGGCTTGTCCATCGCCGCTGGAGCCAGCCATACGCCCCACGGTACATCCCCTTGAATGCCACGTACCACTGGCAGCGGGCGCAGCCCGTACTCATCACGTCCCTTCCTCCCCAGAGCAGATTTCACATCGGTGTGGCGGAACGTCGGTGGCGGGATACATCCGCCCGTGATGGCCCGATCCGTAGAGCGATGCTCCCCCATCCCCGTAAATCACGCGGGCCGCTCCTTTCGGAACGGCCCGCAGTGCATCAATCCATCGTCTCGGAAATCTCCGCCTACCCCCTGCTCTGAATGCGCATGCCGTAGAAGGAGCGCCAGACGAAGATGCAGGTGATGATGAAGAACACCGCCGCGAGGATATTGGTCAGGGTGGAGCCCTGCTGCGCGGTCAGGCTTACGGCAAGCTCCACCGCCAGAAGGCCGAAGAGCGTGGTGAACTTGATGACCGGGTTCATCGCCACCGACGAGGTATCCTTGAACGGATCACCCACCGTGTCACCCACCACCGTCGCCGAATGCAGAGGAGTTCCCTTCTCCTTCAGATCCACCTCCACCAGCTTCTTGGCATTATCCCAGGCACCACCGGCATTCGCCATGAAGACCGCCTGGTACAGGCCGAACAGGGCGATCGACATCAGATAGCCGATGAAGAAGTATGGCTCCAGGAACGCGAACGCAAGCGCGGCGCAGAAGATCACCACGAAGATGTTGAACATGCCCCGCTGCGCGTACTGCGTACAGATCTCCACCACCCGCTTGCTGTCGGCAACCGATGCCTTGGTCACCCCCTCAAGCCTGATATTGGCCTTGATGAACTCCACGGCACGGTAGGCGCCGGTGGAGACCGCCTGGATGGTGGCGCCGGTAAACCAGTAGATCACCGCGCCGCCGATGATAAGCCCCAGCAGGAACGGCGGATGCAGCAGCGAAAGCATCTCCAGGTTCTGCGTCAGACCGTTGGTGAGCGCCACAATGATGGAGAAGATCATCGTGGTGGAACCCACCACGGCCGTACCTATCAGCACCGGCTTTGCAGTGGCCTTGAAGGTATTGCCGGCGCTGTCGTTCTCCTCCAGAATCTGCTTGGCCTGGCTGAAATTCACATCCACGCCGAAATCCTTCTTCAGCTCCCCTTCGATCCCGGGAATGGCCTCGATCACCGAAAGCTCGAACACCGACTGCGCATTGTCGGTCACCGGACCGTACGAATCCACCGCGATGGTAACCGGCCCCATGCTGAGGAACCCGAACGCAACCAGACCGAACGCGAACACCGGAGCGGCATTCATCAGATCGCCCAGACCGGTCTGGCTCACCAGATAGGCTATCCCCATCAGCATCACGAAGACGATGCCGAGCCAGTATGCGCTGAAGTTGCCGGACACGAGACCCGACAGAATGTTGAGCGATGCCCCACCCTCGCGCGAGGATGTGACCACCTCACGGACATGGCCCGACTCGGTAGAGGTGAATGCCTTCACCAGCTCCGGGATGATGGCACCGGCCAGCGTACCGCAGGTGATGACCGTGGAGAGCTTCCACCACAGGCTTCCATCGCCCAGATCCGGAATCAGCAGGTACGAGAGGATGTAGGTGAGCACCACCGAGACCAGCGAGGTCAGCCAGACAAGCGACGTCAGCGGAGCCTCGAAGTTCATCTGCGAGGCGCGGCCGTAGCGTCCCCTGGCGATGACGTTGTTGATCAGATAGGAGAGGCCGCTGGCAACCACCATCATCACGCTCATCATGAAGATCCAGACCAGAAGCTGAACCTGGGTGATGGCGCTTGGAACCGCAAGCATGATAAAGGTGATGAGCGCCACGGCGGTAACCCCGTAGGTCTCGAACGCATCGGCGCTGGGGCCGATCGAGTCGCCTGCGTTGTCGCCGGTACAGTCGGCGATCACCCCAGGATTGCGGGCGTCGTCCTCCTTGATATTGAAGACGATCTTCATCAGATCCGAGCCGATGTCCGCGATCTTGGTGAAGATGCCTCCGGCGATACGGAGCGCCGCCGCGCAGAGCGATTCGCCGATGGCAAAGCCGATGAAGCATGCCCCCGCATAACTTCCCGGAACAAACAGAAGGATCAGAAGCATCAGGATCAGTTCAACGCTGATGAGCATCATGCCGATGCTGATGCCGGCCTTCAGCGGGATATCGAACACCGGGAAGGGCTTGCCTCCCAGCGATGCGAATGCCGCGCGGGAGTTCGCGTAGGTGTTGATCCGGATGCCGAACCAGGCAACGCCATAACTTCCGGCGATGCCGATCAGCGTGAACAGAAGGATCATCGCCACCTTGGCTGCGCCGAAGTCCTGCAGCAGGCCGAAGTACACGGCGATGATGACCGCGACGAACACCTCCAGAATCAGGATGAATTTCCCCTGCTGAAGCAGATATGCCTTGCACGTCTCGAAGATCAGTTCGGAGACTTCCAGCATGGAACGATGCACCGGCAGGCGCCTGAGCGTGCCGGAGATGAGCAGACCGAACAGCAGGCCCACCACGCAGACGGCCATGCCGATCATCAGCAGGGTGCGCCCGTTGATGCCCATGAACTCCACCTGCCCGAGATCCGGAAGCACGAGATTGGCCTCCCCCCCGCTGTGCTGCGGTATCCCGCCGGTCGGTTGCGCAAAGAGGGCCGACCCTGCCAGCCCCCACAGCATCAGGAGCAGCGTAGTGAATATCACCCGCGGCAGTATCCCCCGCCAATACCCTTTCGTCGAGGTACTACACCCACTCAAGGTATGCGAATATGAATCGTTCTCCTGGCTGAAGTCGTGTGTTCCTGGAGTAGCTGAGACCATACAATTCCTCTGTTAGTGGAACGGAAAAGACGGAGTATGATACAGGCTGATGTGCCGTTTATTACCTGCCGAACCATTCAGGTGCCCCCATGGGGCACCAATCACCACTGTACGCCGAATGTAACCTCATGCTGGAACTGCGCGCCCATACGCTCTCTCATCTGGTCCGGCGAAACGGACATAGGCCCGCAACCCGGCAGATCAGGGTGAAATGCGATATGAAATCCAAGATGTGAGTGGGCTCTGGCAATGCCTTCTGGATGCTCCTGAATACGAAGCGAACGAATAACCGTGGTGGCTTCGCCGTCTCCGACGCCGGCCCCCACGATCAGGCCGGGGCGGAAACTAAAGCGTTACAATGAGATTACAAACAGCTACAGCAATCCGCGCAGGAATAATTTGCGCGCGGCCCCGCCCGCCGGTAGCCGGCCGGTGGCCCGCCGCTTCGTGCGCCGGCCGGGAAATACCCTGCCAGCCATCCGGCATTGGCGTCCTTTTTGAAGTCCCCTCTCCCCATGCAGCACGATACCAGCAGCCGCACCGGCGGCGATACCGATATGCACCTGCGGAGGATAACCCTCCCGGATGGCCGATCCATGATCTTCTATACGTTCGGTGATTCCCCCGGGACGCCAGCTCCCGCCGGCGCTCCGGGCACCCCGGATGAGGATGAACACCGGAACCTCCCGGAGCCCCCCGCCAGCCCCGAAAGCCAGGAGGAATCGAATGTCTGAATTACGATGGAACCCCCTGCTAGGAGAGTGGCTGGCTACGGCCACCCATCGCCAGAACCGCACCTTCCTCCCCCCGGCCGACTACTGCCCCCTCTGCCCGACGAAGGAAGGGGGATTCCCGACGGAAGTGCCGGAGCCCGACTACGATATCGTGGTCTTCGAAAACCGATTCCCCAGCCTTCGTCCCGATCCGGGACCGCCGGAGGTGGAGGGAACCGAACTGTATCCGGTGCGCCCCGGCATCGGGGTCTGCGAGGTGGTGCTCTATTCATCCAACCATTCCACCACGCTGGCGCAGGAGCCGGTGGAGCGGATCGATAAGCTTATCCGCGTCTGGACCGAGCGGTTCGCGGCTTTGAGCGAACTCGATTTCGTGGAGTACGTCTTCATCTTCGAGAACAAGGGGGAGGCGATCGGCGTAACGCTCCATCACCCGCACGGGCAGATCTATGCCTATCCGTTCATCCCCCCCCGCATCGCCACGGAATTGAGACAGTGCAAGGAGCATATGGAACGCACCGCACGCTGTCTGATCTGCGATATCGTGGAGGAGGAACGGCGCGACGGACGGCGAGTGGTGGCCGAAAACGATTCGTTCGTGGCCTATATCCCCTTCTTCGCCCGCTGGCCGTACGAGATGCATATCTCCTCGCGGCGCCATCTTCAGGCACTCACCGATCTTACGCGCGCCGAGCAGCGCGATCTGGCGGAGCTTATGAAGATGACCCTTGTGGCCTACGACCGGCTGTTCGACATGTCGTTCCCCTATATGATGGTGATCCACCAGCGCCCGAGCGATGGAGGCGACTACAGCCACTATCATTTCCATATCGAATTTTATCCCCCGCTCCGCACCGCTACCAAGCTGAAATATCTGGCCGGCAGCGAGACCGGCGCGGGCATGTTCATCAACGATACCCTGCCGGAACTCAAGGCCGAGGAGATGCGAGCGCATATCGAGCCGGTACGGTGGGCAACGGAGGAACGGAACGATGGCTGAACCGGAAGATATTCGCCGCAGATTCCAGGAGCTCTACGGCTCCGCCCCACGGCTGTTCAGCGCCCCCGGCCGGGTGAACCTGATCGGCGAGCACACCGATTACAACGATGGATTCGTCCTCCCGGCGGCCATCAACCGCCGCACGCTCGTGGCAGCGGCGGTTCGCAACGACCGGAAGGTGCGGGTGCACTCGGTGGAGGAGGGGGAGACCCTGGAGTTCGATCTGGATGGGGAGCCATCGGCCAGGGAGAACTCGTGGCTGAATTACGTGGAGGGGGTGGCGCGCATCCTGGAGATGCGCGATGTGGAACTGCGTGGGGCCGATCTGATGGTCCACTCGGATATCCCGTCCGGTGCCGGACTCTCCTCGTCGGCGGCGCTGGAGATCGGCACCGGCCTGGCCCTGGTGGAGGTATCGGAGGCACAGATCGACATGGTGGCACTTTCGCTGGCGGCCCAGACCGCCGAACATACGTTCGTGGGGACGCGCTGCGGCATCATGGATCAGCTCTCCTCGTCGCTGGGACGCCACGGCCATGCGCTGCTGATCGACTGCCGCTCGCTGGAGATCACCCCGATCCGGGTGGATACCACGGAGATGGCGCTGGTGCTCTGCGATACCAACGTCAAGCACAGCCTGGCATCGTCGCAGTACAACAAGCGCCGCGAGGAGTGCGAGCGAGGGGTGGAGATGCTGCGCGAATATCTCCCCGGCATCCGGGCGCTGCGCGATGTGACCCCGGAGGAGTTCGAGCGGTTCGGTGACCGGCTCCCGGAGCCGATCCGCAGCCGCTGCCGTCATGTGATTACCGAAAACGCCCGTACCCTGGCCGCCGCCGATGCGCTCAGGAATGGAGATTATGGGACAATGGGGACGCTCATGGCCCGATCACACGATTCGTTGCGCTACGACTACGAGGTAAGCTGCCCGGAACTGGATGCGATGGTGGAGATTGCCCGTTCCGTGGAAGGGACCATCGGCGCGCGCATGACCGGAGGCGGCTTCGGCGGATGCACCGTGAATTTCGTGCGGCGCGAGCGGATCGGGGAGTTCACCGATACGATCATGCGCGAGTACCCCAGCCGCACCGGCAACGAGGCATCGGTCTACTCCATCGAACTGGAGGATGGAGCGGGGGAGATCTAGGAGGAAGGTCCGATGGGCGATTTTAGATTGGCAACTACATACTCCATTGGCCCTGAGTAGGCACTGCCGGAAGAACCCAACGCAAAGGCGCGAAGGCGCAAAGAAGACATC
>JBMDXA010000066.1:0-11352 GCA_048594725.1 Candidatus Kapaibacteriota bacterium | reverse complement strand
TTGCGATTTTGGAGTTTCGCTTGGGAGAGAGTCAGGCGATTTTCGATTGACGATTGTGGATTTTCGATTGGGGGAGAGGCAGTGACCCGTTGTTCTCATTCAGTAGCGATCCTTTAGCTTTCTTCCCTTTTCTTTCCTCTCCTTCGCTTCCCTTTCTTCTCTCTCCTCCTTATCCATCTCGGCTTTCTTCATCCGCTCTGTGCTCTCGTGCTCATAGTACCGGCTCATGCCCCTCCCCCTGCCCGTGCTCCTCATACTCCCGCCCCTATGATCCCTACCTCCATGGATCCGCACCCAGGCCCGCCAGAATCATTCGTGAAGATTTCATCTCCAACGAATACATGCTCTCCGCCGCTCCACCCCCGCATTCGCACCCAGGCCCGCCAGTATCATTCGTGAAGATTTCATCTCCAACGAATGCCTGATCTCTGCCGCTCCACCCCCGCCCACCAAGATTCGCGGCCATTCGCGGTTACCAGCCGGCCGCCACGAGCGAGGGCTGCATGGATGTATCGAGCGAGCCGACGAGTTCGGTCACCGACGCCATGTTATGTTCCTCAAGATACTGCTCGATACCGCGCGCGATACCGATACCGGCGGCGGGATCGACAAACAGCGCGGTTCCCACCTGTACCAGCGATGCTCCCACGATCATAAACTCGATGGCATCCTCGGCATTCATGATGCCGCCGATGCCGATGATCGGGATCTTCACCGCCTTGCGGACCTCATATACCTTCGCCAGCGCTATCGGCTTGATAGCCGGACCGGAAAATCCGCCGGTGATGGTGGCGATTTTCGGGCGCCGGGTACGGGCATCCACCGCCATTCCCACCACCGTATTGATGCAGGAGATCGCATCGGCCCCCTCGGCCTCGCACGCCCTGGCGAACTCGCCGATGGAGGTGACGTTCGGGGTGAGCTTGATAGCGAGCATCTTATCGGTGCGCCCGCGAAGCTCGCGGGTGATCTCGGCCACCGACGGGCAGTGGGTGCCGAAGTTGAGCCCCCCATCCTTCACGTTCGGGCAGCTCACGTTGATCTCGTAGCCGTCGATCCCCTCATGCTCCTCGCAGGTCTCCAGCACGTGGCAGTACTCCTCGACGGAGCTGGCCGCGATATTGACGATCACGGTGGCATTGCGCTGGCGGAGCATCGGCAGCTTGGAGTTCAGGAAGACATCCATGCCCACATTCGCCAGCCCGATGGAGTTGAGCATGCCGGCGGTCGTCTCGGTGATGCGCTGCGGCGGATTGCCATCGCGCGGCTTGCGGCTGATGCTCTTGGTGACGATGCCACCAAGCTCTCCCACATCGAGGAACGCATCGGATTCCAACCCGTAGCCGAACGTGCCGGAGGCCGTCAGCACCGGGTTCTTGAAGGAGACATTGCGGATCGTGATCTCGGTAGAAGCCACAGGAGTCAGGACAAAGTTCAGGAGCAAAATTCAGCTGGCCGGAACCGGCCAGAGAGGAAACCGGGACGCCGGGAGCCCGCCACGAGTGCGGGGAGGCATCAATGTACCGACGGGAGCGATTCGAGGACGATATCGTTGATGTCGTAGTTTGGGCCGTGCGTGCAGACCAGGGTGTATTTACGATCCCCGGTCGCCATCTCCACCGGGCATCCCTGGCAGATACCGATGCCGCAGGCCATCTGGCACTCCAGCGATACCTCCAGCGGCAGCCCGCGGCCGTTGCAGAACTCCCCGAGCGCCGAGAGCATCCGGTTGGGACCGCACGCGAACGCACGGGCCGAGCCGATCTGCTCCTGGTCGAGAAATTCCGCCAGTGCCCCCACCACATTGCCACGGAATCCGAGCGAGCCGTCGTCGGTGGCGTAGCGGGGGTTGATAAGACGTCCGTCGGCGGCGATCATGGCGGCCGTACGGGCGCCATGGATATTCACCACCCGCTTCCCCTGCGCGGCCAGGAGATCGCCCAGCACCGGCATCGGCGCAATGCCGACCCCGCCGCTCACCAGGATGGCGGTATCGTAGTCCCCCTCGTAATGAAAGGGAACCCCGAGCGGGCCCATCACGTCGAGCGGATCGCCCGGAACCTTCCGTGCCAGAATGGCCGAGCCACGGCCAACGACGTTGAAGATGATCTCCACCTTCTCCCCCTGTACGCGGTGCACGCTGTAGGCGCGGCGCAGAAGCGGATCGAGCGAATCGGTCGGTTTGATATTCAGGAACTGGCCGGGACGTGTCGCACGGGCAATCCGCTCGGAAGCGAACTGAAGCGTGAAGACGTTCTCGGCAACCTGAGCTGCGTGTAGTATCGTTACAATCTCTTGAAACATGGTGAGGGCCAATTTATGAATTCACGCAAGAATCTTCGCGAATCCGGATGTAACTATCCGCGAATGGCCGCGAATCTTGGTGGGCGGGGGTGGAGCGGCGGAGAGCATGCATTCGTTGGGACTGAAATCTTCGCGAATGATACTGGCCCCTGGGTACCGAGCACGGGGGTAGGAACATGAGTACGTAGTATGAGTACGGGCGCCCACAACGGATGAAGAAGGCCGAATGGATAAGGATGAGAGAGAAGAAAGGGAAGCGAAGGAGAGGAACGAAAAGGAAAGGGAAAGAGAGGAAATAAAAGGGAAGGAAGGAAAGCTAAAGGATCGCTACTGAATGCGGACAACGGGCCACTGCCTCCTTCCCAATCGAAAATCCAAAATCGTCAATCGAAAATTCCCTCACGTTTCCGCCCTTTCGGACAGTGCCGAAAGGGCGGAGCGTGCATGATATCGTGTGGGCCGGCAATGGTTCAGGATCGGCGGCGGGTGCGCTTCGGTTTGGGCACTTCCGGCGTGGTTCCGTCCCCTGCCGGCGGAACCGTGACCTCCTTGCCGGTGCCATCGGTTCCGGTGGCGGGCACTCCGTTCTGCGGCGTACCGTTCTGCGGCGTACCGTTCTGCTGAGGAGGGGGCGGCGCGGTCCCCACAGACTGCGGGTTGAAATCGATCGCCCCCGACGGATTCCCCTCCTGTCCCTTCAGCACCGCCCTGGGCTGCCGTGGCGGCACCTGATTGGGCGCGCGCGGGGCGTTGGGCTGTCCGTTGAGCGGCACCAGATCATCCGGCGGCGGCGTGGAGGAACCATCCACGGGAGGATTCTCCTTCATCCAGTCCATATTCACACCGGTGCCGTCGCCGGTTCCCCCGGCGCCATCGAGCGCGCCGCCGGTCCCATCGCTCTGATGCGGCTGCTGCATACGCTTCATGTTCACCGCCTGAATCAGCGGCAGCAGCGATGCCGCCTGCTCGCTCTGCGGATACCGGGAGACCACGTTGCCGTAATAGGCCAGGGCGCTGTCGCGGTTATCGAACTGCTGCTCGTACAGCAACCCGATGGCGTAATAGGCCCGCGGGGCGTACGAGGACTCGGTATATCCGGCGATCACCTTCTGGAACTGGTCCAGCGCGCGGCGGTTTTCGCCGATCCGCATAAAGCTCATGCCCGACTTGTAGAGATCCTCGGCCGGATCGATCTTGGCATAATCGGTATAGCCGAGGCGCAGGCGGGCATCGGCAGCATAATCGGTAAGCTCATACTCCTGCACCAGGATCTCCAGCAGCGAATCGGCCTCGGCGGTGCGTCCGGCATCCCGTGCCATCACCGACCAGGCATAGATCACGCGGGCGGCCTCGGTTTTCCCCTTGGGGGCCCACTGGTAGGAGAGATCGTAGTAGCGCCGGAGCGAGTCGGGAAGATCCAGCGAGGCGAAGACACGGGCGGTATTGTAGTACGCATCCGAAACCCGGCTCTTGGAGGAATCCGGGAATTCCATGGGCGTATAACCGCCGATCAGCGAACCGGCCTTGCGGGTCTCGGCGAAATACCGATCGAGCTGCGAGCCCAGGTACTGGGCGCGGCGCTGGAACGGGGCATTGGCCGCGCGCACCTGCCGGAAGCTCTCGCGGGCCTTATCGAAATCGCCTGCGCGGAACGCCCGGACGCCCCGCTCGTAGATGGCATAGCTAGAGTAGTTCCTGCCGGGGGAAACCGAATCGATCAGCGCCAGGGCGCTATCGCTCGGGGTTGCCGCTCCCGGCTGTGCCGAGGCCAGATTCATCTTCTCCAGTTCCACCATGCCCCACCAGGGCTCGTAGTTGGTGTTGCTGCGGAGATCATCGAGCTGCTCCTGGGCCGGCTCGTAGTCGCCAAGGACGCGGAGCGATGCGGCGCGCTGGATACCGGTCTGGAACTGGGTAAGGATATCGGGAGAATACTCCTCCACCCGGTCGAACTCCGCGAGCGCGGTTTTGAAATCGGCCTGGCGGTAATAGATAAGGGCCATCTCGTACTGCCACCGGGCAAGATCCTCGCCGTCGCTGCTGACAGTCATCGCCTGCTGGTAGGGCTTCAGCGCCCCGGCCACATTTCCCTTGCTCAACTGGAGATCGGCATTCAGCCGGAAGGCATCGATCAGCACATCGCGGCGGCGGAACGCCCAGGCGATATCGATGGTACGGGAGATCATGGTCTCCGCACCGCTGATATTCCCCTGCTGCATCATATCCATCGCCAGCACCAGGTGCGCATCCGGCTGCCACTTGCTATCGGGGAACCCCTTGATAAGCTCCTCGCACTTCTGCTGCGACTGGTACCACTCCCGCTCGTAGAAATAGGTCTTGCCGATGTAGTAGATCGCATCGTCCAGATAATCGCTCTTCGCATTGCGTGCCATCAGCTTCGATCCCTTGATGAGGATCGAGTCCAGCTTGATCTTGTTGGCACGCATCTCCTCGGCGTTCATCGAACGGCGTTCCAGGTGGGCGTAGTAGGTGGAGCCCTTGCGGTCCACCTCATCATACGGCACCACAAACACCGGCTCGGCCAGTTTCTGCTCCCGGATATAGAGGAGTTCCTCCTCCACCTCCCCCATGATCCGCTCCATATTATAGAACAGATTGAAGTAGGTGGTGAAGTTGCGCGTGGGCTGGCACGCCGACAGGAAGACTCCTCCCAGAAGCACGGGAACCACGTACGATGCGATTGTTCGAAGATTCATAGCGGTCAAATTAGCCGGAGAGGAATCATCGGTCAAGAGAAACCGAAGAGATCGGACAGTAATGGCCTTAGACGTCCAGCCGGAGTGCCGATTGTCGCCAGGGGCTTCCAGCACCATGCGGAGAACAGAGGCATCGGTCCAGCGATCGGGGACTGGTCCGTCGCCAGTCATCCGCGGCCCGGATGCGAAGGACGGACAGGCCCCCATTCGGAGGCTCACTCCAGGGGCCGGGCATCCGGCGCCCGTTTGCCGGCCGCCATTTATGCGTCCCGGCGCCTGCAAGATAGACTCGCCGGGGCCCATCAGGTTCCGGCAACCCGATTTTGATCTCCGTACGGATGACGCACCGGATGGAGCGATATAACCAAACCCCTCCTCCGGCGGCAATGCAAAATCCCGCGATATGGTGATTCGTGGCCGATCGTGCATCGCCGGTCCCGAAGAACAGCCCGTTCCTTCCAGGAAGGACGCTCACGGACAACCGGCAGCGGGAACCGCCAGCGGGCACAGCCCGCGAACCGACCACGAAGAGCCTCTTTTTCTCCTGTCCCCCGTTCTGGTCTTGCCGGAGACCGGCCGGATGCCTAATGTAGCGTCATCTCTCATATCCCGTTGCGGTTGGTCACGGAAACCGATATCCAGGAACCAGCGCTCTCTCCCCCCGGAAGCATGGGCTCCGGGAATGCACCTCTTCGGCCGAAGAGCAGCCGATCGGCCGCCACCCGATACTACCCGAACTCATATACCAGCCATGATTACACGTACAACAGGTATCCTTCTGGCCGGGATTCTGGCATCGATCGCCGGCATCGGCACGCCGGCAATGGCGCAGAGCGGACGGGGGGCCGCCGTGGCGAAACTGGATGCACGGCTCAAGCTCATCCTTGCCACCCCCGCCCGGCAGGCCGAGGCGCTCTACAAGGGGAACGGCGCTCTGATCCCGGTCTTCATCCGGGGGGATGTGGCGGCAGCGGCCGCAGCAGTGGAGCGCTCCGGGGGGATCGTGGGGAGCAGGCTGGGGGACATCATCACCGCGCAGATCCCGCATGCCGGGCTTGCGGAGGTGGCGCTCGATCCATCGGTGCAGCGCATGGAGGCGGCAACGTTCCTGGCCCCCTGCGACGACTCCCTCAACAACGATATCGGAGCCACGATGGTGCTGGCCGGAAAAGCCCCGCTACAGCAGGCGTATACCGGCAGGGATGTCATCATCGGTATCATCGACACCGGGATCGATATCGACCATATGGAGTTCCGCAAGCGGTCCGATACGAGCTCATCCCGCATCCTGGCGGTCTGGAGCCAGATCCGCAGCTCCGGCACCCCTCCAGAAGGGTTCACCTACGGGAGCGAATGGACCCATGACATCATCGAGAAGGAGATCGACGGCATCGCCGCCGGCGGCATCGACAAGCAGGCGCTCGCCGGGGGACGATACGGCACCTACGGAATCCACGGCACCCATGTGACCGGCATCGCCGCCGGGATGCGGGGCGTGGCCCCGGACGCCGATATCATCTTCGTGCAGCCTTCTGAAATCGGTGCCACCTCCAACATCGCCTCCACCTTCATCATCGACGCGGCACGCTATATCTACCAGAAGGCCGAGGAGCTGGGGCGCCCCTGCGTCATCAACCTCAGCATGAGCGATATCTACCACTCCCACGACGGCACCGATCTCTTCTCGCAGGGGCTGGACCAGTTGATCGCCGCCGGCAACGGCCGGGTCTTCTGCGCCTCGGCCGGCAACTCCGGCACACGGGCGCGCCACTGGGGAGGGTTCCCGGCGGGAAAGGATTCGGTCTGGACCTATCTGCGGGGCGCCGCCGAATGGTACGCCGTGATACCCGATGCCGATCTCTCCACGCTCCAGTTCTCCATCGTCTCCGATACCGGATGGCGGGCACCGGCCTACGCCGCGCAGAACCAATGGCGCACGGCCGCATCGATCCTGGAACTGGCCGGGCCGCTCACCGATACGCTCTACGGATACCAGGGCTATACCTCCACGGTCACGATGACGGCCGCGTCGCTGGGCAACGGATACACCGAACTGTGGGCCAGGGGCTCCGGAGGCGGACCCGTGATACGAACACGGCTCAACGTGCGGGGGGAGGGTTCGCTCCATCTCTGGTCCAACTATCTGCCGCATAACAACGAGGTCGCCGAGGAGCACTGGGAGACCAACAGCCGTTTCCGCCCCGCCGACAGCATCTTCGACGTGGGGCGGCCGGCGATTGCCAAGAATGTCATCGCCGTGGGCTCATCGGTGGGGCGCACATCCTACATCGACCTTTCGGGTTATCAGCAGACCAATCCCTCCGGGGGAGGCGCGGGCCAGCTTTCGGCATTCTCCAGCCGGGGCCCGTCGCGTGACGGCCGCATGAAGCCGGAGATCGTGGCGCCGGGGGAGTTCATCCTCTCGGCACGTTCGCGCCATATCCAGGACCCGTCGCTCACCTGGGGCCAGGACCCCACCATGCTGGTGATATCGGGTACCAGCATGTCATCCCCCGCAGCGGCCGGGGCGGTTGCGCTCTATCTGCAGAAATATCCGGCAGCCGATTTCCAGCAGGTGCGGGCCGCGCTGGTGCGCACCGCCAGGCAGGATGCCCTCACCCTCTCGTACGGCCCGATGCCGAACCCGCACTGGGGGAACGGGAAGCTCAACATCTTTACGGCTCTGGAGGAGGGGGAGAGCGATGTGGAGATGGGCCAGGATGGAAGAATCCTCTCGGATGCGGCCGGCCTCCGCTCGGTGCCCGGGTCCGGAGAAGTGATACTCCGGATGGCCCTGTCGCAATCATCATCGGCCACGCTGGCGCTCTTCGATCTGCGGGGAGAAGAGGCGCTGCATCTCGACCTGGGGAGATTCGAACCCGGCGCCTATTCGTTCGCCCTGAACCTGGGAGAGCTGCGGCCGGGGATCTATGCCTACCGCCTGGTGTCCGGGGAGACCGTGCATACCGGAACGGTGCCGGTGATACGCTAGCGCGCGCACCACGGGCAGCCGCAGGCAGCAACGGCAGAAGGGGGAGGGAGATATCATTCTCCCTCCCCCTTCTCATAAGCATCCTCCATCCCATCGCAGCGGGGCTGCCGCAGGCGCTACGAGATCATCGTCCGCCGCAGATCCTCTATCCGCCCGGTAAGCTCCTTGATCTTCCCCAGCACCTCATCCTCGAACTCCGCCTTCTTCTGCGGATCGAACTCCTGGGTCTGTTCCTGAAGCCGTCGCAGCTCCCGCTCCAGCTTGTCGCGCACCAGCCGGATCAGATAATCGCGCGCCCCTTTCCAGGGATTGGGCTCCGCCAGATTGGGATCGACCTTGCTCCAGTAGGAGGATATCGATTCCCGGTTGATCGCCAGGAGCGTCACCAGATCGCGAAGCTCCGGCGCCATCTCCTCCATCACCAGCTCATCGATGGAAAAGGATCGCTGGTTCACATAATGCCCCAGCACCACCCCCACAAGCTCGCGGGTGACCGGGTGGACGAAGTCATCAGGATCGATGCGGGCGAACACATGCTCCAGCATCTGCGGATCGCCCTGAAGCAGCACTCCCAGCAGCCCCACCTCTGCCGCCGGCAGCTGGTCCAGCGTGAGCGGTTTGCCGGGAGGGCTGGGCGAAAGCCGGACGCTTCCCTCCTCCAGGATCTCCGGAAGCGCCTCCACGACGGCCGGCGGGGCATCCTCCGGAACCGGAGCCGAGCGTGACGGAAGCAGATCGCGCCGCTCGCGGCGTTCCTGCCGGTTCCCCACAGCGCGATCCAGTTCCTGAAGCAGGAGATTCTCGGAGATATGATGATCCGAGGCGATCTTCTGAACGTAGAGCTCCCGTTTCAGCGCATCCGGGATCAGGGCTATGGTGGAGACGATGGCGCGGATGGAATCGGCCAGCCGTTCCGGGGCATCGAAATCCCCGGCGCGTTTCATCAGCCCCACGCGGAAATCGAGAAAGGAGACGCTCCGCTCCACCCGCGACTCGAACTCCTTCTGTCCGAACTTCTGCACGAACGTATCGGGGTCCTCCCCATCCGGAAGCCGCAGCACCGACACATCGATCCCCTTCTGGAGCAGGATATCGATTCCCCGCTCGGTGGCGTTCTGCCCGGCCTGATCGCTATCGAACACCAGCACCACGCGCCCGCAGTAGCGGCTTATCAGCTCGGCATGTTCCTGCGCGATTGCGGTGCCGCAGGTGGCGATGGCCGTCTGCACCCCGGCCTGATGCAGGGAGATCACATCCACATAGCCCTCCACCATCAGCGCCATCCCCTGCTTGCGGATGGCCTCCTTGGCCTGGAACAGACCGTAGAGGACGCGGCTTTTCTGATAGATGGGGGATTCCGGGGAGTTGATGTACTTCGGCTGGTCGGGGTCCTCCTTCATCCGGCGCGCCCCGAACCCCACCACCCGGCCGGTGGCCGTGAAGATGGGGAACATGGCGCGTCCCCGGAACCGGTCGTACCAGCCGGGGCGTCCCTCCCGCTTTATCACCAGCCCGGAGCGCTCCAGCTCCTGCGGGGTATAGCCGCTATCGGAGAGCCGCTTGAAGAGGCTTTCCCAGTCGTCCGGAGAATATCCGAGACCGAATCGGAGGATGGTCTCGTCGGTGATGCCACGTTTCTTGAGATAGGCCTGGGCGGCCAGCCCGCCATCGGAGCGGAGGGTCTGGTAGAAGAACCGTCCGGCATCGGCCACGGCGGAGGCCAGACGCTCGTTCTCGCTGTACTGCTGCTGGTCGCGCTTGTCCTCCGGGATCTCGATGCCCAGGTTCTGCGCCAGGCTCCTGATGGTCTCCGGGAAGGTCCACCCGTTCAGCTCCATCAGGAAGGTGAAGACATTTCCCCCCTTGCCGCAGGCAAAGCACTTGTAGATGCCCCGTACCGGCTCCACATTGAACGACGGTTTTTTATCGTCATGGAACGGGCAGAGCCCCAGCCAGTTCTTGCCGGCGCGGCGCAGGCGCACATAATCGGAGACCACATCGACGATGTTGGCCTCGGCTTTCACCCGTTCTACTATCTCTTCCGGTATTCCTGCCATAAGGGGAGTGTGTGGTCCGCCGCCTGCGGCGGCTTGTCGATAGCAGTTAGTAGTTTTTAGAGCAGATTTCAGTTGAGTTTGCCCTAACACCCGGCAGAAGAATGGGCCGCTCCTACGGAGCTTCCACAGAAAAGAGATCCTGTATCTACAGACGGGTGCCCCCTACGGGGGCCACAAGCGATACACTCAAGTGAAATCCGCTCTAGTGCTTAGAAGGGCATCACTCCGCCGATTGGGCACTGGTTCGCTCCACCAGCGACGGAGTAGCAGGTACCAACCACCGGCTTCTTCCGCAATCGAAAATCCAAAATCGTACATCGAGAATGGATTCACCGGAACCGCAGCGGTCGGCCGCCGGTGACGGCAGAGAGCAGTGAGGAGTTCTGAGTTTTCAGAGCCTGGGAAGCAGCTCCGGCGCCGTTATGACGCCCACGGACTTCCCCAATCGAACATCCGAAATCGCCAATCGAAAATGGATTCACCGGAACCGCAGCGCGCGCACCGGGCGCACCATCGCGGCCAGGAGAGCCGGGATGATGGTGAAGAGCGCGCAGAGCGCCAGCGACAGGGTTATCACCAGCACATAGTGCCAGGGGGTGAGCGCCACCGGAACCGCATCGATGAAGTAGATATCGGCGTCCAGCTTGAAGGGTTTGAAGTACATCTGCACCAGCGTAAAGCCGAGCGAGAGCGCCACCCCGAGGAACGTCCCGATACCCCCTATCAGCAGCCCCTGTCCCAGAAACACCGACATGATCCCGAGCGGCCGCGCCCCGAGCGTGGAGAGCACACCGATAGACTCGGTTTTCTCCAGCACCACCATCAGCAGCGTGGAGGCCACATTGAACACCGCCACGATGATGATAAGCCCCAGGACGATCGGGATGGGCTCCCGCTGGAGATCCAGCCAGGCGAAGATCGACTGGAAGATATCGAACACGGTCCGGGGATAATGGGGAAAGCCGAGGATCGTATCGAGCTGCCGCGCGGTGGCCTCGGCGGTCTCGATATCGTGCAGCAGGATATCATAGCCGGAAACCTGGTCGGCAGGATATTTGAAGAGCTGCTGGGCGCGGTCCAGCGAGGTGTAGGTGTAGATATCGTCGTATTCGGCCATGCCGGTACGGTAGATCCCGGCGATGATGAACTGCTCGATGGTAGGAGGATGTTCCGGCGAGGGAACGCCGTTCGGGGCGAAGATCACCACGGTATCCCCGCCGGCAACCCGGAGCTTCTGCGCCAGCCGCTCCCCCAGCACGATGCCGGGGAGCCCCCCCGGCGG
>JBMDXA010000065.1:0-4058 GCA_048594725.1 Candidatus Kapaibacteriota bacterium | reverse complement strand
TCCGTATACCAGCAGCGGGATCTTCAAGATAGAGCTGCTCGTGGCCGATGTGTCGGCTCTGGACGGGGCGGCATGGCCCTGGGGAGGGATTGGCGGGGGACAGTCGTTCTGATAGTTTCTGCGGGGCATGCCGGGGCGGTGCCGGCAGATCGGCGGGGGAATAAACGTTCGAAAGCGTAGGTTGTCATTCCCGGCCTCCGGGATGGACCGGAACAGCCCCGGCCGGGCGTACCTCCGGCCGGGCATTACCAACCCTATTCCTTCGATGCTCCGATTTCTCGTTCCGCTTCTGCTGCTTGCCGCCGCCACCGCATCGGCGCAACTGGTCGGCTCCTCCACCGGCGCCAATCGCTCCGATGTGAGCTGGCACCGGATTGAAACCACCCACTTCACAGTCATCTATCACGACGGGCTGGATTCGGTTGCCCGCGAGGCGGCCGATGTGGCCGAGGCGGTCTATCCGGTGGTGACCGGCAATCTCGGGGTGCAGATGAGCGGCCGCACCGATCTGTACCTCTCCGATCTCGATGAGGTTGCCAACGCATTCGCCTACGACGATCGCTATATGTTCATCTGGATGCGCGGCATCCTGGACGATATGCCGCTCGGCGGGGTGCGCTCGGCAGGGCGGGCAAAATGGTTTCGCGCGGTCATCACCCACGAGTTCACGCATATCGTTATCGCCCATGCCGCCGGTACACCTCTGGGGGATGTGATCCCCCTCTTCTCCTTTAATGTTCCCCGCTGGTTCAACGAGGGGACCGCACGCTTCATGGAGCCGGACGGCTGGACCACCGATCTGGATATGGTGCTCCGGGTGGCGGCGGTGAACGGGGGGCTGGGCTACGACCTGCTGGCCGCCCCCGATGCCATCGACGGCACGCTCCTGTACGAGACCGGCCACTCTATCGTGCGCTATATGACGGGGCGCTTCGGCGACTCGGTGCTGGGGCGGATTCTGAAGTTCGGTGCGGGAACCTTCGGCTTCGATTTCAACAGGGGGGTGGAGGCCGCCACCGGCATGTCGATGTCCGAGATCTACGGCGACTGGTTCCGGGCCGTCACGGTGCTCTATGGAACCGAGTATGGCATGCGCACGGAGATATCCGATATCGCTCCCCCTGTCACCCGGCGCTTCCCGGTCGTCACCGGGATACGCTATTCCCCGGACCGTGGCCGTATCGCGCTGCTGGCGGGGGATCTGGGCTCCATGCCGGAGTCGCGCGGCCAGCGGCTCTATCTGATGAGAAACGATTCGCTCTCGGTCCCGGAGATGATCTCCGGCGAGCCGGGTATCGACGATGAATTCTCCTGGAGCCCGGACGGCCGCTCCATCGTCTTCTCGAAGTTCCGCCGGGGATCGCACCGGGAACTGCTGCACGATCTCTATATCATCGACCCCGATAGCCGCCAGGAGCGCCGCCTGACGAGCGATGCCGGCGTCAGCGATCCGGTCTGGAGCCCCGATGGCAATACCATCATCGCTGTTGAGAAGCGGATCGGCCGCGACAACCTGGTGCTGGTGGACCCCTTCTCCGGCGCCGTGCGCCCCCTTACCCGCTTCACCGACGACCGCCAGATCTACGCCCCATCCTGGAGCCCGGACGGCTCGCGCATCGCCTTCAGCCTGTTCGATGAGGCTGGGAACAGGAGCATCGCCACGGTCGGCCGCGACGGCACCGGCTTGCGGCTGCTGACGAACGACTCGGCCAACAACCGCTATCCGGTCTGGAGCCCGGATGGCTCGCGCATCGCCTTTACCTCGCATGCCGGCGGCGTGCCGAACCTCCAGGTGATGAACGCCGACGGGAGCGGGCGGCAGTTCATCACCGATGCTGCCGGCGGCATCTACAGCGTGCAGTGGCTCCCCGGCTCCGACTCGGTTGTTGCCATCAGCTTCGATACGCGGCGCAGGATACAGCCGCATCTGATCCCGGCCTCGCGCCGGGTGGAGCCGGTTGCGGTTCCGCGGGCCGCCTCCAAGTACACCGCATGGCGGACGGTCCGGCTCCCGCGGCAGGTGCCGCCGGCCGGGGAGATCGCCGGTGCCGATCCGGAAGGGCCGTACGATTATTCCTCGTTGCTGGCGCTCCGCCCGCTGATACCACTTCTGCCGCAGGTGCTTCCGGATCTTACGCGCGACGGGAGCGACTACGATTTCCGTCTCGGCCTTGGCACGCTCTGGAGCGATCCGATGGGGAAGCATCTTCTGTTCGGCGTCGCCGATTACGGGCTCGGTTCCAGGGAGCCGGGAGGGGAGCTGTATTATGTCAACAACCAGCTTCCGGTCTCGGTAACCTTCCACGGCCGGTATACGCTCGGCTGGGAGGGGCATCTGGCCGGGGGGCGCTATGATTATTACCAGCGCAACCGGAACCTCAAGCTGGAGATCGGATACCGGCTCCCGGCGCCGAATACGCTGGCCGTGGGGCACGAGTTCTGGCTCGGCGCGCAATCGCGGAATCTGGAGCCGTGGGCTATCGCGCCGAACTCCGGAGGGGATACTGCCGATCAGGCGATACTCCTGGGCGATCCCTCGCTGCGGCGGCTGCACGCGCATCTTGCGGAACTGAATGCCGGGTACCGGTATTCCTCCCGGACGTTGCTGGTGCAGGGGAGTTATCTGCGCGCGGAGCCGGGGCTGGGGAGCGATCTGGGATATCATCGCGTGCGGCTGGCCGGTTCGTTCCGGCTTCCGCTGTTCGGCAACGAGGGATTTGCCCTCCTCGGCAACGCCGATGGCATGGCGCACTGGGGGGAGCAGTTGCCGCAGGAGCGGGTGGGGCTGGAGGATTACCAGTATTTCCGCTACGCCTGGATCGGCATCGCCGAGCTGCCGCGCGCCATGGGGAATTACTCCCTGCGCGGGGTGGATGCGTTCGTCTACGGCGACCGCGTTCTCATCGCCAGCCTCGCCCTTCAGACCCGCCTGCCGATTCTGGAACGCCTGCTGCCCATCCTGATGCCCCTTCGCCCGCAGGTGCTGCTGTTCGCCGAGACCGGCGCGGCATGGTACGCCGATAGCACACGCCTGGGATCGATCCCGTTCGCCAGCAGCGTGGGGGCCGAACTTCGTGCCGAGACGCTGCCGAACGTGTGGGCATCGTTCGGCGGGGCCACAGGGCTTGGGCGCTATGACCAGGGGATACGGCCTTATCTCCGGCTGACCTTCGGACTGTAGGGGGGGGCAGAGAGTGGTCATTACTCAGAGGATGATGACTCTGTTCGGTATCCGGAATCGTCGAGCAACCCATTCATGAGATGCGCGGCCACCGGAGGCAGCGCGCAGGCGATCTGCGTATGCCGGAGCGCCCTTCAGGCCGTATATTCGCGGCGCCCCATGCAGAGGGGAACGGATATATCTCTGCATGGGGCCCGATCCCTCCGTGAACGCAGCCATCCAGTATCGTCATGTCGGATTATATCAGAGATATCAGAGCCAAAGTGGGGCACCAGCGGTTGCTCGTGCCCACCACCGCATGCGTGGTGCTGAACGATAATGAGGAGGTGCTGTTGCAGCTCCGCTCCGATACCAGACGCTGGGGATGTCCCGGCGGCATCATGGATATCGGCGAAACCCCCACCGAGGGGGTGCGGCGCGAAGTGCTGGAGGAGACCGGCCTGGTTCTGGTCGATCCCTGGCTGTTCGGGGTCTATGCCGGCCCCGCCTACCAGGGGCGCTACCCCAACGGCGACGAGATAGCGGTGGTGCAGCTCGCGTTCGTGGCCGAGAGCTACGAGGGGGAGCTTGGCGGAGACGACGAATCGCTCGATCTGCAATTCTTTTCCTTCGATGCGCTGCCGGACCAGCTTGTGCCGCACCACCAGGAATTTCTCGGCCATTTTCGCGAATATCTGAGCGGCCGCCGCTCGGCACCGGTAGTGCTGTAGGATTTTCGATTTGCGATTTTGGATTTTCGATTATATACCTGATAGACTCAACCCTGCCAGATGCATCACGGGAAGCGGCGATGGGGCAAAGTAAGTTATGTTGTTTTGGGCGTTGGGGGGTTTGGTTGTATTTTTGCGGGTGTGGCTTTTTGGGGGGAAGGGTGGTT
>JBMDXA010000064.1:0-39308 GCA_048594725.1 Candidatus Kapaibacteriota bacterium | reverse complement strand
GGCCCCGGGAGCCACCGAGTCGGTGATGGTCCCCTCCAGCGTTCCGTTCTGGCGCGGCTGCCCGATGGCGACGTTGATGCGTACCACCGAGTCTCGAATGGTCCCCTCGGCATCGCCGAAGCGTGCAAGGTTGATCTCCAGAACCCCGCGCGCCGCGCCGTAGAGCGTATCGAGCGGGCGAGCCACGAACTCCGCCGGTGATACCCGGTACAGCCGGAACTCCGCGCGCGGGCCGGCCGTATCGCGCAGGCTCACCGCGCCATCCACCCCTTCTATCACCACCGCCTCATCGAACGCTATCCGGATGGAGTCGGGGAAGGTATAGGCATGCACCGAATCGACGCCGGGAGGGAGGAGCGTGGGAGGGAGAGAGTCACGGCCGTTGGCCGGGGTGAAGGTCACGGTCGCCGAGCTGTCCGGGAGGAGATTGCCGGAGGTGTCTCGGATATTCGCCAGGGCGATACGCGCCTCGGTAGCCACTCCCAGCGCCGGGTGGGTGATCATCACCGCCAGCGGGTTGGCCGGCGAGCGCCAGATGCCGGTGACCGGCACAACCGCATCGGCCGAGGTGAGCGTCACGTTCTCGCGCAGTATGGAGCTGCTGTCGATCGGCTCGCTGAAGCGTATCTCCGTGCGGGTGCGGGTGATGGCCGTGGCGCCGTAGATATCCGGAGGGGTCAGATCGTCCGGGGCGGTCCGCAGGCGTATCATCACGCCACTGACCGGAACCACCGGGGAGGTCACATCCACATCGCCGGTGGAGACGCCATAGGCATCCTGTCCGGGGGAGAAGAGCTGGTCGTTGAACTCGTCCACCACCGCGAAGAGCCGGAATCTGCCGTTGGGAAGACCCTCCAGGGAGAACCCGCCGTCGTCGCCGATGGGGGCTATGAAATCGGGGCGGGTGGAATCCGGGCGGAGCGTATCGGAGAAGCGGGTGTTGCCCGGCGGGATCAGGTAGGCGTAGATATAGGCGTCCCCCTTCGCCTTTCCGAGCACGCGTCCCTGAATTCTTCCGCTATCGATCTCGCTGCCGGTGGAGAACCGGAGCGTAAAGGGGGTGCCGAGCCGGTTGCCGGAGAGATCGACGATGCCGGAGCCGAACGTGACGGCATAGGTTCTATCCTTTACCAGCGGCCCCTTGAACGTGATCTCCAGGGTGCGGCCGCTCCAGCTGAACTCCGGCGGGACTGCCGGTATCGGCGTGATGACCACCTGTTCGGAGACCCGTCCCTCCTCCACGTACTCGCTGAACTCCACGCTGATGCTCTCATCGGCGAAGTTCACGCTGCCGTTTGCCGGCACCGATCCGAGCACCGCCGGTGCGGTGGAGTCCGGGGGGCCGCCGCGAGGGGGGGTGCCCATGCCGCTGGCGCAGGAACAGAGGAGCGAAAGCAGCAGCGCCGCCGGAACCAGCCAGAGGGAATCATACCAACGGGTGATTCCGCCATGGCAGGTGCCGCCGGCGCCTGGATATCTATCGTGCAGTCGGGAGGAGATCGAACTCATTCCGCAAAGATACGGATTGCCTGGTAGTCCGTGCGCGGGCCGTGCCCCCTGTCAGCCGTCCGCCGCCGTTTGTTGCGTGCGGCGGACCAACTGACCACGGACTCCCTAGTGCGGTGTGCCTTACCCGCGCACCAGGCGCTTGTACTTGAGGCGGTGCGGGCGGTCGGCCTCGATGCCGAGGCGGCGCTTGCGATCCTCCTCGTACTGCGAGTAGTTGCCATCGAACCAGAGCACCTGGCTATCCCCTTCGAAGGCGAGGATATGGGTGGCGACACGGTCCAGGAACCAGCGATCGTGCGAGATCACCACGGCGCATCCGGCGAAGTTCATCAGGGCCTCCTCCAGAGCGCGCAGCGTGTTCACATCCAGATCGTTGGTCGGTTCGTCCAGCAGCAGCACGTTCCCGCCTTCGCGGAGGGTCTTCGCCAGGTGAACGCGGTTGCGTTCACCGCCGGAGAGGGCGCCCACCTTCTTCTGCTGGTCGCTTCCGCTGAAGTTGAAGCGGGCCACATAGGAGCGGGAGTTCACCTCGCGGTTGCCCACCATCAGCAGATCCTGTCCCTCGGAGATCTCCTCCCAGATCGTCTTGTCCGGGTCGAGCGGGCGGTTCTGGTTCACATAGGCGATCTTCACGGTATCGCCGGTCACGAACGTGCCGGCATCGGGCGTTTCGTCGCCGGTAATCATCCGGAAGAGGGTGGTCTTGCCGGCGCCGTTCGGCCCGATCACTCCGATGATGCCGCCGGGGGGGAGGGAGAAGGTGAGATCCTCGTACAGGAGCCTGTCGTCGAACGCCTTTGCGATGCCGCGCGCGTCGATCACCAGATTGCCCAGACGGGGACCGTTCGGGATGAAGATCTCCATCTCCTCGTTATGCCGTTCGTGCTCTTCGGAGAGCATCTTCTCATAGGCGGAGATACGGGCCTTGCTCTTGGCGTGGCGTCCCTTCGGGTTGGTACGTACCCATTCCAGCTCCTCGGCCAGCGCCTTCTGGCGCTTCGACTCCTGCTTCTCCTCGATCTCCAGGCGGCGCTTCTTCTGCTCCAGCCAGGAGGAGTAATTTCCTTCGAACGGGATTCCCTGGCCGCGGTCCAGCTCCAGAATCCAGCCGGCGACATTATCGAGGAAGTAGCGATCGTGGGTGACGGCGATGATGGTCCCCTTGTACTGGCTGAGATGATGCTCCAGCCACGACACCGACTCGGCGTCCAGGTGGTTGGTGGGCTCGTCCAGCAGCAGCACATCGGGCTCCTGAAGCAGCAGGCGGCAGAGCGCCACGCGGCGGCGTTCGCCACCGGAGAGCACCGAGACCGGGGTTTCCGGATCGGGGCAGCGGAGGGCATCCATGGCCTGTTCCAGCTTGCTGTCGATATCCCAGGCGTTCATCTGGTCGATCCGCTCCTGGAGCTTCCCCTGCTTGTCCATCAGCACTTCGTAGTCGGCATCCGGCTCGGCGAACTGGGCGCTTACCGCCTCGTACTGCTTCAGCAGATCCACGGCCTCGCGGGCTCCCTCCTCCACGACCTCGCGAACGGTCTTTGCGGGGTCCAGATCCGGTTCCTGCGACAGATAGCCGAAGGTGATCCCCTTCTGCGACTGGATATCGCCGATATAATCCTTGTCGAGTCCGGCGATGATCCGCAGCAGCGTGCTCTTTCCGGCCCCGTTCAGGCCCAGCACGCCGATCTTGGCGCCATAGAAGAAGGAGAGATAGATATCCTTCAGTACCTGCTTGTTCGGCTTGTGGACCTTGCCGACCCCTATCATGGAAAAGATGATCTTGTTGTCGCTCATTGGTGCTGGTCTATCCGTGCTAATGTTATCGAATCAGTGCCAGGGGGCGCGCCGGGCGGCGCCATTCGGTCTCCGCTGGGTTCCGGCCGGTTCCCGCAGTGCCGGGGGGAGGCAGGCCGTGATTCCGGCGTGCTCCATCGGCGCTACAGGGAATGCGCATCTACGCAACTTATCGTTTTTCGGGGAGGTCCGGTGCCGGACCAGACGTATCAAGGTGTCACGCCGGGGGGCTCCGGCCAGAGCCGGTGGAATTCCCGGTGGGCGGCCTCGTCGTGCAGCGATTCCGGAGCGGCCGTGGCGATGCGTCCGGGGGAATATCCGCTGGCGACGCGCTCCACCACAACGGTGGTTCCCTCCAGATGAAAGAGCACCCGCCACGATTTCAGGGCCAGCACCAGCCCGCCATCCTCGCGGGGGGTAATGCGGCGATAGGGATGGGGGGAGGGATCGCCTCGCAGAAGCGGCTCGGCGGCGGCGCGCAGATCGATACGGTGCTGTTCCAGAAGCCATGCGGCCTGCTGTGCCGCCGGGGGCCCCCAGAGGGGAGAGAAGAAGGTGTTCGATGCGGCGCGTTCCCTCTCCTCGGCTATCACCTGGTCCAGCCATCCGGCGCGTGCATCGGGGAACGCCTCGGCGTAGGGGAGATAGGGCTTGATGTCGAGCACGGGGGTGCCGTCCAGCAGATCCACATCCCCCACCCGTATCACCCGGCCGCTGACTCCCAGAAGGCGCAGCAGCGAAAGGCCGATCGGATTGGGACGATGCGGGGAGCGGGTGGCGAAGACCCCTCGTTTGCGGCGCGGGCCGCGCGGGGGCAGCACCTTCGGTTTCCAGGAGGGGTTGCGATGGAACCAGTAGATCACCCAGATATGTTCAAACCCGTCGAGATCCTCCAGCGCCTGCTCGAAGTTCCGTCCCGGCGCAAGGATGATGCTCCCCTCGGCGGAAACCTCCGCCGCCCCCGGCTGCCGTGGCGCCCGGTAACGATCAGCATAGGGAGTGCTGATGATGCCGATAGGTTCGAGAGAAAGAGACATGGGATTTTCGATTGACGATTTTGGATTGGGAAGAGTGAGGATTTTCGATTTGCGATTTTGGATTTTCGATTGGGGGAAGAAGGCTGGAAGTCCGGGGGCCGGAGTTGGAGAGAAGGGGAAACAGAGAGAGCATTCGTCAGATCAGATCGTCTCTTTGCTACCAGCCACTATCCATCCACTCCCGCACCAAATCCTCTAACCACCCTATCCTCCCCTCTCGCACCCGTTCGGGCGGAGTTCTACTCCGCCCGCTTCAGCGTTCGCAGGCGTCGCGGAGTCGAACTCCGCGACAACGCATCCGTTCGCTCGAAGTTCAATTCCGCCCGCATCGCTGAGAACATATCCGTACGTAAGCTCTGACGGCTACGTACTTCTCCCGCAACAAATTCTCTTACCACCGTATCTTCCCCTCTCTCAGTATAGTGCAATTAACGGAACGGCAGCGTGATCATCCCAAATCCATCTTCCAGCGGCAGGCGTCTCCGGCCGGAGCGGGTTATCGCGGCGCTTCTTGCGCTTGCACTCCTGGTGCTGGCGTGTGCCGGCGCGGTGGACGATGCAACGCTCGCCGAGCGGGCCAACGCGGTGCGGGTCTGGGGCTTCCTGGTGGCTGGCATCTGCGGCATCGCCCTCCCGCATATCCTCTTTCCCGATAAGTGGCTTCACATGGTGCAGGTGGCGAACCCTCCCGCCGCGCTCCTGTTCCGCTATCAGGCGTGGCGCCTGCGCTGGTTCGCCGGGGCCCTGGCCTTCACTTACCTGATCTTCGCGTTCTACGATCCGGTTGCCCCTCTCTCCGATCTCGCGGCCAAGGCGGCCCTGCTGGTGGAGGGGTATCTCTTTCTGGCGGGGATTCTCTGGTATGCGCTCACCAGCTACAGCGCCATCGGCGAGCGCTCGCAGCAGTGGGCAGAGGGGAGCAAGGGGGGCTGGTACCGCTCGCTGAACCAGACCATGCCGCTCTTTCTGGTGCCGGTCAGGCTGGTGCCTTCGATGTTCGTTACCGGGCGGATCGTCGCGGTGGGATGTGCTGCCATCATCCTTGCCGGCGGGGTTGGCGCGGCGAGGGTGGAGTGGCTGGCGGGCCTGCTGCCGCTGGCGCTCTCGGCGGTGCGGACTCCAGGGTTGTTGCGCCGCTACGACCGCCATTTCTACCATACCAGCGCCTTCTACGAGGAGACGTTCCGCGCCACCGGCTCCGGCGCGGCGGGGGATCTGCGGGTCCTGCCGTACGATGCAACCTACTGGGTCCCCTCCCGATGGCGCACGAACGTCTGGGGGAGCCTTACCCAGCTGGATCGCCGCCTGCCGATGGGGCGGGTGATGATCCCGGCTCTGCTGCTGTTCTGGGGATTGCACCTGCGGGAGTTCGAGCCGGGGACCATCGATGCGTTTCTGGCTCTGCTGCTGCTGGCGAAGAACGGCGCGCTCTATATGACGGTAACACCGCAGTTCGCTCCGTTGCCCTTCCAGGCGGCGATGGGAACCGCCTTCCACTGGTGGGGCGTCCGCTTTTTCATGAACATGAAATGGACGTTCCCGCTGGTTGTCGCGCTGGCGGTGGTGGTATTCTTCTCCGATCGTCATGGCATCTTCTGTCTGCTCGGCTGGGCCGGGCTCGATCTTCTTCTTGCGCTGGTAAGCGCTCTGATACTGACCTACCTTCATGAATTCCAGTTCCGGAAACAGTACAGCTAATCTCCTCCGCGCGGAGAACATCGTAAAACGCTACGGTACCGGCGCGCCGGTGGTGGCCGGGCTTACCGTGGAATGCCCCGCCGGGACGGCGCTCGGCCTGGTGGGGCCGAACGGCTCCGGCAAGACCACGCTGCTGCGGATGCTCTCGGTGACATCGTATCCCACATCCGGGGCGATCACCTACAACGGCATGAACGTGCACGAGCACCCGCACCGCTATCTGGCGCATCTTGGGACGGTGGGGGATGGAAGTGATCTGCCGCAGTATCTGACCGCCACCGAGCTGCTGGAGTGGATACTGCGCGCGCGCGGACGCTGGAACGATACCGCGCGGAACTATGCCTGGGGTATCCTCGACCGCCTTGCCCTTGATGAACGGCGGGAGACCCTGGTGGGAACGTATTCCAGCGGCATGCTGAAGAAGACCCAGATAGCCGCCGCGATGGCCGCCTCCCCGGCCGTGCTGCTGATGGACGAGCCGTTCCGGGGACTGGATCGCGATAGCACCGCCGAGACCATCGCATTGCTGCGGGAGTTCAGAGATGGCGGCGGCATCCTTATCATCTCCAGCCATATCGAGTCCACCCTGGAGCCGATCTGCGGGGCGTATCTGGAGTTCCCGATCAGGTGAGGGGGGAATCAAAAAAAGAGCATGAAAAGAAGAAGCCGATCGCTACGACCGGCTTCTTCTTCTTTTCCTTGATTCCTCCCGGCTCCAGATCCCGGACTCCCCGGCCCCCGATTTCATTCCCCTAATCGAAAATCGAGAATCCAGAATCGTCAATCGCCACTCTTGCCAATCCAAAATCGCAAATCGTCAATCGCCACTCTTGCCAATCGAAAATCCAAAATCGCAAATCGAAAATCACCGCACTACCATTCGCTGGGTTGCCACATGTTCGCCGGCGCGGATGCGGCAGATATAGACGCCCGCCGGGAGAGTATCGGCATTCCAGCTCATGCTGTAGGCGCCCGATTCATACCGGCCGTCGGCCACGGTTGCCACGCGCCTGCCATCGAGCGAGTAGACCTCTACGGTCACATCCATGGAGGAGGGGAGGCGGAAGCGGATCTGGGTGGAGCCGGAGAAGGGATTGGGGATGTTCGGTTCCAGCGCGAAGCCGGATTCCCCCGACTCGGTGAGGATACCGCTCGGCGCGGTAAGCTCCAGATAATTGCCGATGCCCTGGACGATGGCGCGCGCGGTGGAGTCGTACAGTCCGGCGGCGGAGCAGTTCATATCCTCGTAGGTGAGCGCAAGCACGCCGCTGCCGTAGTTGAGCCAGTACCAGCTCTCCGGAAAATGCGTGGGGGTCTCGTTCTTCCAGGAGACCAGATAGTTCCACGGCTCCATCCCCTCCATGAAATAGGAGCGGACGCCGGTGATGAACTGCCGCTGCATATCTCCGAACTCGGTGGAGGTGCCGGTCTCGTCGTGATAGACGAAATAGCGCCTGCACGCCAGCGCCGAATGCATGTTCAGCGCGATATCGATCGGTATCACCGATGACATCAGCTCGGTGAACCGCCCCTTCAGCGCCGCCACCTCCGGTTCCATCGGGGTCTTGTCCCAGCCGCGTTCCAGGTCGATGTTGTTGGCGTTCTCGCGCGGGCGTTCCAGCTCCACCCCGTCCGGATTGTACATCGGCACGATATGGAAGATGGTCCGCTCCAGAAGCATCTTCGGGTACTCCTCATCGGAGAGGAGATAGTTGATGATCTCGTCGGTGACGCGGAAGCTCTGGATCTCCCCCGGATGGGTGCGCGCATGGATATAGATGCGCCGGCGTGGAACCGCCGACGGGGCCGCCGATGTGATCGTCAGCTCCCAGATGCCGCGTCCCTGCACCGATGCCCCTATCGAATCGATCGTGACATTGCGGTTCTGCCGCCATCGCCCCAGATCGTTCAGCAGGCTGTCGTAGCCATAACCCCAGTTGGCGCCGAAGGTGCGGAGGAGTTCGTTTGCCCCTTTTACATCGATACAGCCGGAGCCCCGGACGGGCGCAGGTGTTTCGGCGGGATGTTCCGGATGGGGCTCCTGTGCCAGTATTCCGCAGGGGAACGCAAGCAGGACCAGAAGAGCCGTCAGTCGTATTCTCATAACAGTAGAGATCATGATTCAACGATATGAATTTTTTCGGAGAATCAAACAACAGCGGCGCCAGCAGGATATCCCGTGGCGCCGCCGTAAGTCAGGAGATGGAAGGTACCAGTGCGTTGTCGCGGAGCCAGACTACGCGCGAGCGGCGCACATATCCCGAAAACCTATCCCGAAGTACTTCAACTGTTGACCATCCAGAAATCGCGCGGATAGAGCCGGTACAGCGTGGCATCGGCCCCCTCGGCGGTCTTCAGATAGCTCTCGTAGAGTTCGAACTGCTTCTCCGGCCCGATCACGAAGTAGACGCCGCCGCGCACATCCTTCTTGGGCGTTCCGTAGCCGGGGAGGACGCGGCCGTACACCTTCTCGCGCCGCTCGTAGAGCTGGTCCATCAGGTTCGGGGTGTTCCGGAGCGAGAGTATCGCCTGGCGGAATCCCCGCACCACTTCCGGCGTCACGCCGTCGGCAAGATCGCTTGCCATCGCCTCCCCGCGCGACTCGTAGCTGGAGGGGGAGCGGAACTCCTGGAACGACTGTGCCACCACGTAATCGCGCAGGGCGGGATCGACCGGCGCCTTTTTGATCTCATCGATCACGAACCGGAGCGTCAGCGGCAGCTCCGGGGAGCGCTCGGCGTAGTAGTTGATCCGTGCGCTGGTGGGGGAGGTTCCGATGCCGTTGCTGTAGGCGAGCCCCGCCCCCCAGGTCTTCATGAAGATGCCGTGCGATCCGCTGCCGCCGAAGACCTGCGCGCTCATGTAGTCCAGCAGCCCCTCGCGCGAGGTGTCGGTGTAGGGGGTTGCCGGGGCGGAGTTCAGGAACACGCCGCTGCCGGTATTGGGGTTTACCAGCCCCACGAACACCGGACGTTCCGCGCCCGGTAGGCGTCCCTTCAGACGCATATCGACCAGATTGCCGGATGATGGCGAGACCGGATGCACCGGCGAGGTGCCGAGCGAGCCTGCCAGGCGGTCGATCTCCGGGGAGAGCTTGTTCTGGCTGGCGCGCGAGCCTATCATGAACATGCGCGCGTTGCCTGCCATCAGCAGCCGCTCGCGCAACGCGTTGAGATCGGAGAGAACCTTCTTCGGCGGCACCATCAGGTCGCTGCGGATCTGGCCGCAGAGATAGGCCCAGTCCTGGCGAAGCGAGCCATCCGGGATATCCTGGAGCGTAATATCCAGATCCTTTGCGGCTTCCAGGGCTATCGCCCTTGCCCCGTCCGGCAGGGCGTTGTACGCGGCGAGATAGGGTTGCAGTTCCGCGCGGAGTTTATCCGCCCCGGCCGGCTCCCCCTTCATCGCCCCCAGAAGGGTCTTCAGCTCCGCGCGGGAGGCATTACCGGCGCCGGCCATCTTCTCCAGGAATTCCCCGATCGCGCCGCTCTGGTCTCCCTGGCCGGGATCTTTCAAGAGCCAGCGCAGACGGTGCGCGTTGTGCGCCTGGGTCAGGAACGACCGGGTCGCCAGCAGCAGGCGGCTGTCCTGGCGGCGGTAGGCCGCTGCCACATCGTTCACCCACGCCTCCTCGCGCGACAGCATGGTGTTGCGCAGACCGCTGAGCGACTGATCCACCATGTCGCGGATGCGGGGAAGATTATCCTCGGTCCAGAGCGGGCGGTGCAGCACGTTCTCCATCCACTGGAGGCTTCGCATGCTCTCGTTCAGATCGTTGCCCGCGCCCCGTACCACCAGCTCCGCGCGGCCGGTGCGTGCGTTCGTGGAATAGTAGGCGCTCAGCCCCAGGATCTCCTGGAGTATCTTTTCGGTCATCTGCTCATAGGGTATCACCTTCCCGTTTTCGGTGACCCCCACATCGGTCAACAGATCCGGGAGGAGGGAGAGATACACCAGCTCATCGTCGGTCACGCTGTTCAGCCGGAGCGCGATGCCGACCGTCGCGCTGGTCATGTTGTCGAACGTGGAGGCCACCATCGGCACGTTGCCGGCTACGGTGGTGACGCGGTAATCGAGCTGGTCATCCAGGGTCATCGGAGGGGAACTGACGAACGGCACGTTCGGGGCTCCCGCCGCCAGCCGGTCCAGCGCCGCGGTGGTGGAATCGTAGTCGGCCGAGTAGCGCCGGAGGGCATCCTGGTTGTCCGATGCCTTGTAGCCTGCTTTCAGGCGTGCGGTCTCGTTGTCGATGCGCATGGCGCGTTCATCGGTCTCCTGCTTGATGAGCGCAGGGCTGGGGCGCGCGGCCACCGCATAGGGGACCGACGCGGTCAGCTTCCAGCGCTTCAGATAGTCGCGCCAGATGTTCTTTTCCCCCGCCACTTCCTTTTCGATGAAATCGAGATCGGATTTCCAGGTCAGCGATTTGCGGAAGCCGGGGGTCTTGTTCAGATCATCAAGCTGGGTCATCCAGCCGGAGCCGGTATTGCGGAATCCGAATCCCGGCGGTGAGTTCACGAACTTGGCGAGGCTGCGCCGGGAGCTGGTGATCTGGCTTCGTATCCGGTCGTTGTACTCCTTCAGTTCCCGCGATCCATCCTCCCACGAGGCTATCCGCGCCAGTTCATCGATCACCATCGACCGTACTTCCCGGATCTTCGCCTCGGTCATGCCTGCCGGGGGATAGTCTGACAGTCCCAGCATCACCGGCTGTCCCTGGTCGGAACTCACCCAGCCGAACACTCCCTTGGCGCCCAGATCGGCTTTGCGGGTTCTGGTATCGATGAAGAGCTTGTAGAGATTGGTATTGGCATCGCCGGCGACATTGGAGACGAACATCTGAAGGACCGCCAGTTCGCGCTGGTCCAGCGAGAGCTGTGCCGGCCAGGCAAAGGCCAGGGGGCCGGGCTGCGTCTCGTTCTTGCTCGGATAGTCGGCCATGGCGATGCTTCCGGCCGGGCCCGGTTTGGGTGCCGGGAGGGTCTTCTCGGTGATGATGCCCCCTTTGCGTTTCTGCTCGGACGCGCCCAGGCGGGTCAGCATGCGGTCGGTGCGTTTCAGCACATCATCCAGCGGCATCTCTTTCGGCAGAGATGCCACCATTCCCATGTTGCCGAGGAAATAGTGTTCGCGGTGGAAGGTGCGGATATGCTCCGGCTTCATCTCTCTGATGGCCGACGGCAGCCCGCCGGAGACATAGGCCAGGGGATGGTTCTCTCCGTACAGGGCGATATCAAGTGCGCGCGACAGGCGGCTCCAGGGACGCTCGAAGGAGCTTACCATCTCGTTGTAGACGGTTCCCTTCTCTTCCAGGCGGAGCGTGCCATCGGACGGGTTCTGCGATACGCCGAAGTTCGCCACCTCGAGGCGGATCTCCTCATCGGTATAATCCGGATGCAGCAGGGCGTCGAGCTGTTCCTCCAGAAGCTTGTAGAACACCTCCGGCCCGGCGCCTGTGTTGAAGTGGTAGCAGGTGCGCCACTGCTGGGTGAAGGCGCTGGAGCCGCCGAGCGACATATCCTCCAGGTTCGCCACGGAGCGCCCCTTGTTCCCCTTTCCCAGCAGCAGATGCTCCTGGGTATGGGGCTCTCCCATATCGGAGGTGGGGAAGCTGTTGACCCACATGAAGCCCTGCGGCACCGACTGGATCTGAACCAGATCGAATGTGAAGCCGGTCTTCTGGTGGATGAATCGTGCCCCCATCGGGCGATCGGCATCGTCCAGATAGAGTGCGACGGTGCGGAAGCCGCTGATGGTTTTTCCATCGGAGAGCCCGTCGAACGAGGTGCCCGCCCCCTCGGCATGTCCGATGCCGCCGGCACAGAGCAATGCCATGGCTGTGGCCGATAAGGTTCGTAGAGAAGTTCGTGCTGGATTCATGATATCGGGAATTACACAGATTGGTTGGCGCCGGAACAGCGATGCGAACGATGCTTTTCCGGGCGCGGAGAGAGAGAGGGATGGCTTCGTAAATATCGGGAACAGGCTGATGGCGGGCCAACAAAAAATCACCGCCACATGTGGTGTGGCGGTACGGAGAGGGACGGGGGATGTTGCGGGTTACGAGAGAAAATGAACGGGCGCCGGAGACTCGGCATGGCGCTCGATGCACTCGCGGCAGACGCACGACTTGTTGCGCGCCTCCAGCGGGATCTGCTGGAGCACCGCCTCCGGAATCTTCAGCGACTCGCACCAGCAGGGCTCGCTGGATTCGGCCGAGACCACCAGCGCGCAACTGTTTTCGCCCCCGCACAGAGGGCAGATGGAAGTGTTCGGTTCGTCGTCGATCATCACGATGTTCACCTGACGGAAAAACTTCTTGGAATGATACGGAAAAACTTCTTGGAATGATATCGTTGCCCGGTCTACTGCCGGCCACTCCTGGAATTTCGGCCTGTCGAGGGACGGCGCAACATAGAATCTTGACGGCGGAAAACAAAGGGGAGAGCGCGAGGAAATGCGCAGTTTTTAAAGCCCGGTTCCTGGCAGGAGAACGGAGTATGAGGGAGCCGGGAGCTATCAGGGTAGTAGCGGGGGCAGCAGGCGCATGGCCCGCATGCCTCCCCCTGTTTCATTTCGGTCCCTGGCATCCCAGGCCCATAGCCGGCAGCAAAAAATACGTAGCGCGGAGAAGATCCCCGCACCCGCCCCGGCTCCCTTCTACCGGTATCCCTCGGCCTGAAGCAGGAACAGCTCGGCATACAGCCCGTTGCGCGCCACCAGGTCGTCGTGGGTTCCCTCTTCGATCACACGGCCATCCTTGAGCACGATGATCCGGTCGGACATGCGGACGGTGGAGAACCGGTGGGAGATGATGACCGCCATGCGGCCGGCCACCAGCTCGGAGAATCGGATGAAGACCTCGTACTCGGCGCGGGCGTCCAGCGCGGCGGTGGGCTCGTCCAGGATCAGCACCTGCGCATCGCGCATATAGGCGCGTGCAAGCGCCACCTTCTGCCACTCGCCGCCGGAGAGATCCACTCCTCCTTCGAATCTCCTCCCCAGCATCTGCCGGTATCCCTGGCTGAACCGCCCCAGCAGGGTGGAGGCGAGCGATTTCTCCGCCGCCGCCACGATCGGTGCCGGAGGTTCCTCTCCGGTGCGGCTCTCGGTTCCGGAGACCCCATCGGTTGCATCGAAATATTCCTGCACCCGGTCGATGCCCCCCACGCCGATGTTCTCATCGAACCGCAGGTCGTAGCGGACGAAATCCTGGAAGATCACGCTGATGGTGCGGCGTACCGATGCCAGATCGTACTCGCGCAGATCGATCCCATCCAGCAGGATGCGCCCCTCGCTGGGATCGTACAGGCGGGCCAGGAGCTTGGTGATGGTGGTCTTTCCGGCACCGTTCTCTCCCACGAGCGCCACCCGTTCTCCGGGATGGAGGGTGAAGTTCACCCCGCGCACCGCCCAGCGGTCGCTCTCCGGATAGCGGAACCCGACGTTTTCGAAGACGAACCCCTGGCGGATGGGCCAGGGCACCTCCAGCGCGCCGGGGGAGGAGGAGATGGAGGGCTTCAGCTCGAAGAACTCGAACAGATCCTTCAGATAGAGGCTCTGCTGGTAGATATCGCTTGCCCCCATCAGCAGGCGCTCTATCAGATCGCGGCTGCGGGCGAACGAGCCCGCCAGAAAGGTGAGCGTGCCGATGGTGATAAGCCCTCCCACCGCCTCCAGCAGTATCACCACATAGGCCCCGTAGTAGCCCAGCGTGCCGACTATCGAAAGCGCGGTCGCCACAAGCCCCTTGCGGATGGAAAGCTTCTTGTTCTCCTCGTAGAATCTGTCTGAGAGGGTGCGGTAGCGTTCCACCAGCCAGGGGGCCAGTCCGAACATCTGCACCTCCTTGGCAGTGCGGTCGCTGGCGCCGATGAACCGGATATAATCCAGCTGCCGCCGTTCCGGGGTCCAGCGATACAGGAGCGAATACTGGAGCGATGCGAAATGGGTTTCCCCGAGAAAGCTGGGGAGCACCGCCACGATCAACAGCAGCAGAAGCCACGGGATATAGACGAAGAGGGCCGCGCCGAGCGATACCAGCGTCAGGATGCTCTGCGCCATGGTCACGAGCTGTGTGAGCAGGCCGATACGTCCCACGGTCTGGCGTCGCGCACGCTCCAGACGGTCGTAGAATTCGGGGTCTTCGAAGTAATAGAGATCGAGCGTGGCGGCATGCTCCATCAGGCGGATGCTGCTGTAGTTGGAGAAGAGATCTCCCAGCAGGCTTTCCACCAAGGTCGAGATGCGCGAAAGGATCTCCCCGGCCAGCACAATGCCGATCTCCATCGCCACCAGCTCCCAGAGCCGCGACAGATCGTGCGATGCGGCCTGCAGCGCCACCACTTCATCGATGATAAGCTTGCCGATCCAGAGCGTGGCTACCGGAACGAACGAGCGGATCAGCCGGAGAATGACCATCGTGGCGGTGTAGCCGCGGTGGGTTTCCCAGACCAGTTTGATAAGGGGGGGAACATAGCGCAGCGCCGCAACCCGCTGGCGCAGCGTGGGAGGTTTCTGTTCGGGGGAGGGACGGCTCCCCCGGTCCGGTCGGTCGCGTTCAGGTCGGATCATATGGGGTCGAATAGTACCGGCGAAGATAGCGGAGCGTCCGGCAGCGCTCTAGCCCTCTCGGTGCGGGCTCATCGTACCCGTTCCGGACCCATCGCCGTGCCATAGCCCCGGCGATCGGACCAGCCCAGGTAGACTCTCCTGCCGTTCTCGTCGCGTTCCACGCGGATCGCATCCACACGCCCGGAGCTTTCGGTGCGCTCCACCAGATTGAAGTTCATCCATTTCAGGGAATCGAGCGCCTTGCGGCCGAACGTTCCCTTCTCGTAGAAGAGGGTATCGGGGCGCCACTGGTGATGCATGCGCGGCGCCTCCACGGCCTCCGGCAGTTCCATGCCGTAGTCGGTCTGGTTCTGGATCACCTGCAGCACGGTGCTGATGATGGTGGAGCCGCCGGGGGAGCCCAGCACCATCAGCGGCTCGCCGTTGCGCGTGACGATGGTGGGGGTCATCGACGAGAGCATCCGTTTTCCGGGAGCGATGGCGTTGGCCTCGTTCCCCACCAGACCGTACAGGTTGGGAACTCCGGGCTTGGCCGAGAAGTCGTCCATCTCGTTGTTCAGCAGGAAGCCGGCGCCATCCACCACCAGCTTGCTTCCGAACGATGCGTTGAGCGTCACGGTAACGCTGACGCAGTTCCCCTCGCGGTCCACCACCGAGTAGTGGGTGGTCTGCGGGCTCTCGCGGGGGATATCCAGCGAGTCGCGGAGCCGGAGCGAATCGCGGCGCTGCACGGAGCTGCGCTGCCGTACCGAATCCTGCCAGCGGAGCGAATCGCGCACCAGGAGGGAGTCGCGGTACAGGAGGACCGAATCGCCGTGGGTGATGCGGGCGCTCGGCGTGGATACCAGCGGATCGATCGACATGATCCGCTGCCGCGCATACATCTTGCTGGTGAGCGCTTCGGCCGGGACGTTCCAGAAGTCGGGATCGCCGAGGTGCTCGGCGCGGTCGGCATAGGCGCGGCGCATGATCTCGGCCATGATATGGGCCTGCCGTGCGGAGTGCAGGGGGAGGGAGGAGAAATCGTATCCCTCCATCATATTCAGCATCTGTACCAGCAGTATGCCGCCGCTGGATGGCGGGGGCATCGAGATGATGGTATCGCCGCGATAGGTTCCGATGATCGGCTTGCGCTCGGTGGGCTTGTAGTTCTTCAGATCCTCGTGGGTGATGATGCCGCCGGAGCGTTTCATCTCGGCCACGATCAGATCGGCGGTGCGGCCGCTATAGAACCCGCCGGCGCCGGCATCGGAGATGCGCCGGAGCGTGGCCGCCAGATCGGGCTGGGTGAAGACGGTGCCGGCGGCCGGGGGGGCCGACCCTGGAGCAAGGGCCCGCAGGGTGCTGGGGAAGCGGGAGAAATCCTGGAGCTTCGCCTTCATATCCTCGTGCAGCCTCGGGTGCACCGTAAATCCCTTCTCGGCCAGTTCCACTGCCGGGGCCATCACCTCGGCGCGGGGTCTGCTGCCGAAGTTCTCCAGCGCCATCAGAAGCCCGGCCGGGCTGCCCGGCACACCCGCGGCCAGCGCGCCGAGCTGCGAGCGTTCTGGAAGGAAGTTCCCCGCCGAATCAAGATACATGTCGCGTGTGGCGGCTGCCGGGGCGGTCTCCCGGAAGTCGATGGTGGTGGTGCGCCCGTCGGCCATGCGGATCACCATAAACCCGCCGCCGCCGAGATTTCCGGCCTGCGGCAATGTCACCGCCAGGGCAAATCCCACTCCCACGGCCGCATCCACCGCGTTCCCTCCGGATTCCAGAATCCGCACGCCGGCAGCGGTGGCCTCTTCGCTCGCCGAGGAGACCATCCCCCACGACGACTGCGCCGCCACAAGCGTATCCCCCTCATCGTCGGAGGAGGAGCCGGAATCGGAGCAGGATTGAAGGGCCAGCGAGAAGGTGATGATCGCCGCAAGAAGGTAATGGATGCGCATGGCGGGCCGTACGTTGGTTGTGGGGAAGGGCTTGGCAAGAAAAAGGGATTGGTTGTTCGCTGGCCGTACGCGGGCCTGGCCCGCTGGCAGTTGTCCGTGGGTGCCGAAGCGGGAGTTTGCGGCTTCGGACCCCAGACCCCGAGACTTCCGGCGTTTTCTCCCTCCAGTCGGAAATCCAACATCGTCAATCGCAAATCTATATGATTCCCACTTTCCGTGCGCGCAGCTGGAGGTTGAGCCCTTCGGCATCTCCCCAGGCGGTCTCGTAATTCTGGGCAAATCCGAGCGTGCCGTACTGGTGCACCGATTCGCTGATGGAGGTCTCATCAAGATCATCGAAATCCTCCACGTGCTGGGAGAACCGGGGATGATCGTTGTATTTATCCGGGTTGACCACGGAGAACACCTGCGGCGTATCGAGCGGGATCTCTTCGTCGCGGTTGTAGAGATCCTCCCGGTGGATCAGGATCTCGGCATTCCGGAAGATGGCGCGGCGCGCCAGCACGAACTTCCCTTCATCCTCCACCACGAACGATGCCTGATTGGCGATCGTGGAGCATTTCAGCAGGAACTCGCAGAGAAGATAGGCGTTGAATTCGTTATTCGCCACATGGGTGACGCCGCTTGCCAGCGAATCGTCCCGCACCCCTCCCCAGCGGATATTGAACAACCCCTCCTCCTCCATCGCGCGCACGGCTGCTATCTCGTCCTGAAGCTCGATCTTCTTCTGGAGGAAGCGTTTGCGGAAGTGATATTTCGCGGTGTGGTACGGCATATCGGGAATCTTGCCGTAGTTGGCGAATGCGATATAGCGTTTCAGGCCGATCTTGTCGCAACTCCAGATGAACTCCGAGTTGTACCAGTGCTGAAGGCGCGCTATCTCCTTCCATGCGTCGTCCGGGATGATGTTCTCCGGAGTGTCCTCTATGTAGTAACGGAGTGCTCTGGGCATCGGATCAGATCAAAATTTATCAGTAGTCACCTGCGGGTTTCCCCGCTGTGATGAGTGGCCCATGGCCGCTGTTGCCGGAACCGCCGGTCTGGTGCCGCAATTCCATGGGGAACGGCGAGGGGACCGATCTCCTATCGTGCAATCATCGTTCCAACGCTCGCCGCAGGAGCCGGGGCGGAAATCCCGGCAGGAGTTCCAGCAGGAGTTCCAGAGCGGATTGCAATTGAGCTAAGGCTTTGCAGCCCAGGAAGAATGGGCCGCTCCTACGGAGCTTCCGGAATGGGGAGAAGGGAGCGTCCATGCTACATATAGGTGCCCCCTACGGGGGCCATGACAGAGTAACCATAGTGAAATCCCCGCGACCCCTGCTGCTACGGTCGCGCACGGAGTCGAACTCCGTGGGAACAGTGTTAAGTCTTTTCAGAGCAGGAAGAATGGGCCGCTTCTACGGAGCTTCCGTAGAAAAGAGTGCTGGCGCTTCGGCTACAGACAGGCAACACCTACAGGTGCCCCCTCTGGGGGCCACAACAGAGTAACCATAATGAAATCCCCGCGACCCCTGCTGCTACGGTCGCGCACGGAGTCGAACTCCGTGCGAACAGTACCGGGGATCTCAGGAAACGTTCTCCCAGGTACTTAGTACCCGAGTTCGCGGAGGCGATCGGCGCTTATGCCGGCGGCTCTGGGTGCCTCCACGAAATTCCGGATATACTTCCCAACCATATCGAACTCCACGTTCACCGGATCTCCCTCTTTCAGGGCGTTGAAGGTGGTGACGTCGTGGGTGTGGGGGATGATGGAGACCATGCAGCGGTTCTCCCGGACTTCCGCAGCGGTAAGGGACACGCCGTTGATGGCGATGGAGCCCACCGGAATCACCAGCCGCGCGAACTCCTCCGGGTATTCGATCCAGTAGATCCAGGAGCTTTCCCTGGTGAACGCCTCGGCCACCGTGCCGACGCAATCGACATGTCCCTGCACGAAATGCCCTCCCAGCCGGTCGCCCACACGGAGCGCCCGTTCCAGGTTCACGGGCCGTCCTGCGGCGAAGCTGCCGAGCGTGGTCTTCTTCAGGGTCTCCTCCACGGCCACCACCGTGAAAGTTTCCTCTGCCAGCGCCACCACGGTCTGGCAGCAGCCATCCAGCGCCACCGAGTCATCGATGCCCAGCCCTTGCAGCGTCCTGGCGCCCCGCACGGTAATCAATCTGGCGCCGCCGCTATCATGGGCTTCGGCGATGGTTCCAACTTCCTCGACAAGTCCGGTAAACATGATCTACGCGATTTTCGATTGACGATTTTCGATTAACGACTGGAATAACCGGCCCGGCTCATCCAGTGCAGCTATCCTCTCTCCCGCGCGCGGTACGACTTCTGGAATCACTCATCATTCATCACTCATTCATCCATCCATCGAATCTGTCTCATTTCCGCCCCGCCCGCCCCCGTCCTACCCGGCATTCTCCGCAAACCCGCGGAAATCATTCGTGAAGATTTCATCTCCACCGTACGCAATCCTGCAACGCTCCCTCACTGCCGTCCATCAAGATTCGCGCACATTCGCGGCTAGGATTCGCGCATCTTCGCGGTTTCGTCGTCGATCGCCTCGCGGAGAGCGGGTTTCAGGAAGACATCTCCCAGCCCCACTTCATGGAGCGCCCGTGCTATCACATTGATCCGCTTTGCAAGCGGATGGCGGCGGTTGATAAGGACCACGCGTTTTTCATGGACGGTGCAGATACCGCCGTCGAAATCCCCCAGCTCCACCCGGACGGTAAGCCCGAGTTCCTCTGCGACGAGCTTCATCTCATCGTACGTCTGTTGTTGAGTCATAAGTCCTGAAGATACGATAAACGCCTGTTCGTAGTATGTAGATGACGGTCCGGGAGCCGGCTTGGTGTGCACTCTCCGGCGGGACGCTGCGCGGGAGGACCGGGGGAGATGGAGTCTCCCCGGTCTTGCTGGCGGATGGGGGGTGGAACCGGGGGTATCCGGCCGGGCCGGTTCCACCGGGCGCCGGATCTACAGCACCGTTGCCAGGCATATGCCGTCGCCGATGGGGACGATGGAGCCCTGGAGGCCGGGATGCGCGGCCACCGCCTTGTTGAACGCCTGCATGCCCTGCACATGGGGTTCATCGCTACTGGCATCGGTGATACGCCCGCCGGCCAGGGCATTATCCCCGGCGATCAGGCCTCCCTTGCGCATCATGGGGTAGATAAGCTCCAGGTAGCGGACGTAGCCGGGCTTGTCGGCATCGATGAAGGCGAAGTCGTACGGGCCGGTGCCGGCCAGCTCCCGCTCCAGCACATCCACGCCGGAGCCGACGCGCACCTCGATCTTCTCTGCCAGCCCCGCCTTGCGTGCCTGTTCTGCGGCGAATTCGCCCCGGAGCGGATCGCGCTCGATCGTCACCAGGCGGCCATCCTCCGGCAGAGCCCGGGCCATGATGATGGCGCTGTAGCCGCCGAGCGTGCCCACCTCGATCACCTTCTTCGCCCCGATGCCACGCAGAAGCACCTGCATGAACGCTCCCTGCTCCGGGCTGATGTGGATCTCCGGCAGACCCGCGGCTATGGCATCCTTCCGGAGTTGCCGCAGCAGGTCGTCCTCGGCGGAGAAAAGAGAGGTCATATACTCATATACTTCTTCGGTAACGGGCGTTCCTTTCATGCTCGGTGCTCCGGTTGATACAGGTTGGCTGTTGGTTGCCGGGGGATGATCCTCTCCCGGACGCGCAATCTACGCATGGGCCGGGGGAGAATGCTAGAGGGGAGACGTAAGGAAGTTCCTCCCCGTCTCCCCCGAAATTCGATGAATTTGACCTTCCCTGCGCGATTGGTATGGAGAATGCGGGAGGGCCGGACCGGAAGGGGAGGAACATGAAATGAGCTGACTCCACCGCCGGTAGCTCCATCCGGGGCGAACCGATCACCGGGAGCCCTCCGGACGCAGGGAGGGCAGCGAAGAGAAAAGGAGCGTTTCGGTTCCTCTTTTAAAGCCGCCGGAACAAGAGGGGAAGAGAGGAGGAAGCATCGGGGGAGCCATCGGCTGCCCCATGAAACCGGCGATGGCTCCTTCCGTCAACCCGACCGGCACACTCTTGGTGGCCTTCCATGCCGTCGCCGGCCGGGAATCTCCGGATCGGATCGTTATCTTGGCGGGGGTAACGGCGGGCGATGACGGTGGTGTACAGTACAGATATCGTCCCTATCACATACATCTGAAAGCGCGTGTCCGAACAATCCTCCGGGAAGTCCCCCAGCAGCGGGGCTCGCAGAGTACAGAATTACGACATCCTCAACGAGATCGGTTCGGGGGGGATGAGCCGTGTATATCGCGCGCGGAGCCTCGCAAGCGGGGAGATCGTCGCGATAAAGGCCATCAAGATCGAAAACATGGCCGACGATTTCCGCCTGCGCCTGGAGCGCGAGCCGGAGGTGCAGCGGGGTGCCGGGCACGAGAATATCGTCCGGCTGATCGAAAGCTTCAGCGAACGCGACGAGTTCTTCCTGGTGATGGAATATGTGGAGGGGCGCTCGCTCTCGCAGATGATCCATGGCGAGGGGGGGCCGATGCCGCTGGAGCGCGCCCGGAAGTATTTCCGCCCGGTGCTGCGCGCGGTGGAGCATCTTCACCGGCTCGGGATCATCCATCGCGACATCAAGCCTTCCAATATCCTGATCGGGTGGGACGACTCGGTGAAGCTGGCCGATTTCGGCATCGCGAAGTTCACCTGGCAGCATGCGCAGACCAAGACCCAGCGGGGTCTGGGGACCCCGGAATACATGTCGCCGGAGCAGGCGCGGGGAGGGAATCTCGATCCCCGCACCGATATCTATTCGCTCGGCATCACCCTTTTCGAGATGCTGACCGGGCGGAAGCCCTTCTCGCGCGACGAGGATACGCCGGTGGCGTATGTGGAGGTGATACAGGAGATCATCAGCCGCCCGCTCCCCGATCCGCGCGCGTTCATCCCCTCGCTCTCCCCGGAGATCGTCCGGGTACTGAACAAGGCCGCCGCCAAGGACCCGGCCGACCGGTTCCAGAGCGCCGCGGAGTTCCTGGGAGCGCTGGAGATCGTAGAGGCCACCTCCCCCTCGGCGGTGCGCCCTCCTGTTGCCGATTCCGCGCCCACGATGGTGGCGCCTCCGCAGGGGGCGTCGGCTGCCGGGGGCCGTTATTCCGATTCCGCGCCCACGATGACCGCAGGCGGCGCCGGGCGGGCGGGCGGCCCGGCCGGACGCGCCCCGGCCGATCGCAACGATTATATCCCGCGCTCGGCCCCGCCTCCGGAGCCTCCGCGCAAGAGCGCCCTGCCGTGGGTTCTGCTGGTGCTGCTGATCCTCGGCGTGGGAGGGTATTTCGGGTACCAGTGGTACGAGAACCAGCGGATGGTCCTGGAGCCGGGGGAGAAGCTGACCGATGCCGCCGCCATGCAGATCACGAAGCAGGTGGCGGCCGAGACGCGCAAGTACCAGCTTGCCGGCAATCCGTCGGCGCTGGCGTCGCTGTATGGTGCGTCCGGCGTGGAATTCTTCAATCTGAAGCGCGCCACGCGCTCGGCCATCCAGAAGGATCTGACCAGCTTCCACGATCGTCTGGTGCGTACCGACAAGTTTGAGATCGAGGTGCGCCGCGCCACCGCCGTCAACGATTCCACCATCGATTCGGAGTGGATCATCGAGTACGAGCGCCTGCGCAACGACGGCACCCTGCTGCGCGGCTCCACCTCCAACCTGACGCGCCTGCGGCAGATCGGCGGGGAGTGGCTTATCACCAGCCAGAAGGAGAAATGGACCGAGCGGGATAACGTGGCGCCGCCGAAGCCGGATACCCCGAGAGTGGTGGATACCATCGTGCTGGAGGATGATCCTCCCGCCAATACGCCGCAGAACTCCGCAACGGCGCGCGAGACCGCATACAATTTCATCTCCATGATCCTCTCCGGCGATGCCGATCAGGCCTGGAGCCGGTATGCGACCAGGTCGCTTCAGGAATCGGGGGACCGCCAGCGGTTCACCGGAGATTTTTCCGGCAAGGGTTTTGAAATCCTCGATGTGGCCCCCGAGGGGGATGCCATGGTGGCGCGCCTTGCCCGTACCGATGCCGGCATCCAGTCGATCTACCGGATCTATCTCCGTATGGCCGATGAAGGGGGGCAGAAGGTGAGTTCGATCAGAATCAACTCCCGCTGATTTCATGTAGTTATGTAGACCGGAGAAGCGTGCAGTGAAGCAGACCGATCATACGGACGATTCCCCGACCGGGGGCGCCTCGCACGGCGGCTATCGTATCGGTACCCGTACCGATGTGGGGCTGCGCCGCCAGAAGAACGAGGATCATCTGGATGTGCAGGTCACCCCGCATGGGCTGGTGATGGTGGTCTGCGACGGTATGGGGGGACATCGCGGCGGGGAACGGGCCAGCCGTCTGGCCGTGGAGACCTTCCTGCGCGTGGTATCGGCGGGGAGCGGGGATCGCGGGACGATACTGCGCAATGCCGTTGCCGAGGCCAACCGCGCCGTGATCGGCGAGGCCGCCGCCATGCCGGAATATGCCGGGATGGGAACCACCCTGGTGGCCGCGATTCTGGAAGAGGGGCGCGCCACCGTGGTGAATGTGGGGGACAGCAGGGGCTATCTTCTGCATGGCGCTACTCTTCAACGCATCACACGGGATCATTCCCTGGTGTGGGAACTTGTGGAGATGGGACAGATCACGGAGGCCGAGGCGGAGCGCCACCCGAAGCGGAACATCATCACCAGGGCGCTCGGAAGCAAACCCGACGTGGAGCCGGATATCTTCGAGGTGCCCCTGGCGCAGGGAGATCTGCTCCTGCTTGCCAGCGATGGCCTGCACGGGATGATCCCGGATGCCGATATACGCGCATCCCTCTCGTCGCACCCGGACCCCGCCCGCGCCTGCGATGATCTGGTGCGCCGGGCGCTGGAAGCCGGCGGCGACGACAATGTTTCGGTGGCCCTGGCGCGCACCGGCGATGGTACGCCGGCGATCGATCCCCCCACCGATCCGGGAGGGGGAGCATATGCCTCCGGCAGGGGGAGACAATGGGGCTGGATCGTTCTGGCGGTGCTGCTTGCCGGTGCCGCTGCCGCGTTCTTCTGGGTGTTCCGGATGGAGCCGGAGGGAACCCCCATGGCAGGCCCGCTCGCTGATTCCGGTATGGTGAGCCCCGATGAGGCGGTGCTCTTTCCGGAAGACACGTCCTCGTTTCCCGGTGATACGCTGATCCGCTACGATACCGGGATGATGAACGGGGCCGCCCTGCCCGATGATACCGTGCGGCCGGGGGATGTGCTGAGGTGGTAAGTACCTACAGATAAGTTTCCTGAGATCCCCGGTACTGTTCGCACGGAGTTCCACTCCGCCCGCGACCGTAACAGCAGGGGTCGCGGAGTAGAACTCCGCGACAACACAACAACAGAATCTCAGATAACGTTTGCCGAAGTACTTGGATGGCAGGCAGATGATGCATGGTAGCCCGCCCCCGCGGCGGCAGTACGTAGCAGCAACAGAGATGAAATGAGGAACGGGCCGCTCTTCCTGGCCCATGAATTTCCTCGTCAATCGTAAATCACGCACTTCCAGATGGCGAAAAGCAGGCGCAGTTTTTTCGATGTCATGTTCCCCTCCGGAGAGGGGAAGAAAAAAACGAGTGAGCTGATAGAGCGGGGGCTCGACGCGTTGCGTGCGGCCCGTGACGAGCGCGCGCTCGCCGTTGGAGCGCATACGCTGGTTCCTTCCCGTCTGGAGCTGCGGCTGCCGCAGATCCGCTACGATGAAATGGCGGAGGTGGGGGCCGTGCGGGATGTGGAATATTTTCTCAACGACGAGCTGATGAAGGATCTGGCCGGGGGCGATCTCCGCACATTCCGCGATCAGCCGGTGTATGTCACGATCTCCGCCGATTCATCGTTGCAGCCGAACGAGATCTATGCGGCGGTGCTGCCGCCGCAGAATCCTGAAGAGGAGATGCCGGTCTCCGGCGCCGTGCCGCGCGATCGTACGAGCGTGCTGGGAGAGGAGGGATTTCCGGAGCCGGCCTCCGTGGTGCCCGCTGCCCGTGCCGGGTATCGCCTGATCGTGCGCGATGGGGGACGTAACCGCGAAGTGCATCTCGTTGGGCGCCGCTGGATCATGGGGCGGCGGGGAAGCAGCGGGCGCCCGCTGCCGGAGGGATTCCAGAAGGTCGATCTCGATTTCCCCGCCACGGTTTCCCGCGAACAGGTGCGCCTGGAGATGATCGCCGAGGACCGCATGCGCATCGAGCGGATCGGCAAGGCCACGGTGCTGCTGCATGGCACCGAGGAACTGCGCGAGGGGGAAACCCGCCTGATCCCGCTCGGCGCCCGCTTTCATATCGGCGATCAGGAAATGGTGGTACGGTGAGGGGGATTTTCGATTTGCGATTTTGGATTTCCGATTTTTGATTGAGGGAATGTCCGGGCTCAGTAGTCCGTCGCCGGTTCTACCGGAGGACATGGTAACCGGGTACTTCCAGTACCAACGCCCACGGACAACTGACAGCGGGCGCAGCCCGCGCACTGACTACTGACTCTCCCGAATACTATCAACTACTAGCTACGATCCGCTCTTGCAACTCACTACTCTGTTCGGGACCGCGCAGCTTGCATTGCAGGATGCGCTGCAACGAAATCTGGATGCGGCCGGCAGCACGCCGCGCGCGCCGAATTTCATCACGGTGGTTCTGCGGCGCGAGTCGTTCGCGCGCGAGTATACGGGGGAACAGCACGATGAAATCGCCCGGTTCCGGCGCGATCTGGAGGGGGCTCTCCGGGCGTTCGTCAGCGCGCACGGATGGAGCATCGGAGGGAGCGGCACGCTGGTATTGAATATGCTGCTTCGCTCCATCCCCGCCGAGTGCGAGGTGGAGGCGCGTATCGCACGGAGCTTCTATGAACTGGTTGTGGAGGATGATGGCGGACGCCGGGGGGTGCCGGTGGGAAGCAGCCCGGCAATCGTCGGGCGCGAGCACGATTTCCCGCCGCGCGGCTTTATCGCCTTGCACGATCGCAGCCGGCTCCTCTCGCGGGAACATCTCCGGCTTACCTATGCCGATCTGGCTCTGCGCGGCAAACTCCTCGGCCGCAACCCGACCACCCTTAACGGGGCCCCGATCGGCGATGAGGAGTTCGTTCTGAAGAATGGCGACCTGATAGCCTGCGGCTCCTGCCGGCTTACCGTGGAGAAACTGTAGGTATTTTCGATTTTCGATTTCGGATTTTCGATTGATGGGAATGTCCGTGGCTGTTCCATAGGATGAAGGATTGGGGGATTTTCGATTTTCGATTTCGGATTTTCGATTGATGGGAATGTCCGTGGCTGTTCCATAGGATGAAGGATTGGGGAATTTTCGATTTCGGATTTTCGATTGATGTGAATATTGATGGCTGTTCTGCCGGAACGCCATCGTTCCAACAACCAGGCACTACGAATTACTATCTACAGCCGCCGCAGTTGGCGGAGGAAGAACGAAGCACTAATAACGATCTCCATGCTCCTAACTACGATCCTTCTCGTTCTCTGGGGGGTGCTGCTGCTGGCGGTGCTGCTGCAATATGGTGGTGCTCTGGAAAGCCTGCGGCATCTGGAGGGGAAGGGAACGAAGATCGCTCTGGGCCTGGCGGTGGCGGGGGCACTGGGGGTGGCGCTCTACCGCAGCACCGCCTATATGACGCCGGAGCGGGAGGGATGGATCGCCAGAGGTAGAGAAAAAGGGGATACGATCTCCCGTGGGTTCGATACCAAGCGCCGGTTCCGGGAGCTTGGACAGCCGCTTGGCCGTATCGTCGATAGGAACGGCGTGCTGCTGGCCGGCTATCGCCTGGATAACGGGCATCTGCGCCGCCATTATCCGCTCGGAGGCGCCACGGCTCATATCGTCGGGTACTGGACGGGGCCGCTGCGCGATGGAGTGGGCGTGGAGAAGGGGCTTACCCTGGTGAACGATTCGTTGCGCGACGATCTGCCGCACGATGCAAAGCTTTCGCTTGATGTGAAGCTGCAACGCGATGCCCTGAACGCGCTCGGGAACAAGGATGGCGCCATCGTGGTGATGAATGCCGCCAACGGCGAAGTGCTGGCCGCCGCCAATTATCCCACGTACGATCCGAACCGCGTCTGGAACGATACGGTCTGGACCCGCCTGGTGCGCGATACGATCCGCCGCCCGCTCACATCCAGAGCCTTCAAGGATAATTTCTCGCCGGGATCATCCATCAAGCCGTTTATCGCCGCTGCGGCGCTTCATCAGGGGGTTACCCTGCCGGAGGAACGAGGCTTCGTCTGCAACGGCAGTTACGAGCCCATCCCCCGCTCCAAGGCGATCACCGATCATGGCTCCGCGCATGGCCGCGTGGATCTTGCCAGCGCCATGCGGGTCTCCTGCAATATCTATTTCTCCAGGCTTGCCTATCAGGATGTGGGGTTCGATCCGGCGAAACGCTATCTCGATTCCATCGGGTTCGATCAGCGGCTCCGCTGGAATACCGGAATTTTTCTGAATGAATACAGCACGCTCCTTCCGGCCCTGAGCTGGGTGAAGGGACGCGACGAGATCGCAAAGGCCCGCCTCGGTATCGGGCAGGCATCGGTGAAGACCAACCCGATCCACATGGCGACGATGCTTGCCGGGGTTGCCAACGGCGGATATTTCCCGCGCCCCTCCCTGGAACTGGGACGGCGTCCGGATACGCTCCGCTGGGATATGGATCGTGCCAATGCGGGGGCTCTGGAGGCGCTGATGCGTGAGCCGCTGAAACCCGGCGGTACCGCCGCCGGAGCGTTCGGCGGGATGGATCGCCGTGGCATCACCATCTACGGCAAGACCGGCACCGCCGATCGCGAGCCGGATGGGCGCGAACCGTCGTGGTTCATCTCATACGGACGGAAAAACGGCAGCACTTATATCGTGGTGGTCGCCATCCAGGATCGCAATGGCCGCTATGCCGGCGATCTGAATGCCCCGATGGCCCGGCGCATGTACGAGGCGCTGGATAATTATGGGTATTTCAAGTAGGGGATGGTAGGTTTGGTTCTTAGGGCTTAGTTCTTAGAGCTTAGTTCTTGGGGCTTAGTTCGTAGCAAGGGGTCAGTAGTCAGTACGCCGCCTGCGGCGGCTGTCAGTTGTCCGTGGCCGTTGGTTTCGGAATTAGCCTGTTGCAACTGCCTGTTGCCCGCGCGATTTTCGTGCGACGCCGATGGACAATGGGCTACTGACGGCGGACTAGTAATCACGAATATTCCTCCCCAATCGAAAATCTAAAATCGCAAATCGAAAATTCCCCCCTCCGCCAAAAATCGTCAATCGCACATCAATTATGTCCCGGATTCTTTTTCTGATTCATGGCATGGGGGCGCACAGCAACGGCTGGGCTTCGTCGGTTCGCGACAAGCTCAATGAGGTGGCCTCACGCTACAATGCTTTTTCCGGCGGGCCCGCATTCGACCGGCAGGTGGAGCTGGTGCCGGTCTCGTACGATACCGTGTTCGATGGCCTGCTGCAACGATGGGGAAGATCCACGGGGGAGGTGGAGGAATTCGCGGCGAGCAAGGGTATCAGCATTCCCGATCTCGGCTGGCTTGCCGCTGCCTCCGATGCCGAGCGGGATTTCTTCTGGAGCCATCTGGCCGATATCCTCCTGTACCGCTATTTCCCGCAGATCGCCACCCAGGCACGGCTGCAGGTGATGACGCGCATAGCCGAAACGATGGTCCGTGCCAGGGAGAATGCCTCGGAGCCGGCGGAATTCTCGGTAATGGCGCACAGCATGGGAACCGCCGTGGCCCACGACAGCCTGGCGCATCTTGGAACCTATCCGCTGGATGGGAGCCGTGCCTTCCTGGCGGAAAACGGGCCGCAGTTTCTCAATGTTTTCATGATCGCCAATGTCAGCCGGATTCTCGAAACCAATCCGCCTGTCTACGACGGCATCATCCATCCGGCCAGCGTGCTGCCGGAGAGCGCATACTGCCACCGGTATTTCAATTTCCGGCACGATCTCGATCCCTTTATCTTCATCAGGCGTTTCAATCCGGCCAACTGGGGACGCGATTACCGCGATATCAGGATCGATCATATCCGCGATTTCGATATTCACAGCTACGAGCATTATCTGGATGCCCCGCAGGTGCATATTCCCATCATCAACGGAATATTCGGGCCGGTGATCCCGAAGGAGGAACGGGAGGATGCCATCGCCGCGTATGCCGCGCAGCCGGGCCCTCCCTGCGTCCAGGAATTACGGCGCTTTATCGAGCAGGCCGGAAGTCTTGTGGCGCTGGCGGAACGGAGCGATGACATCAGGGAGCTTATCGTTGCCGGCGTCCGGTTTCTGGCGCTGGCAGAGGAGGCTCGCGATGCGTGCAGGTAACCGGCTCCTTCCTGCGGTGATACTGCTTCTTGTCTGCGGCGGGTCCGTTCATGCCCAGATCTCGCCGGAGTTGCGGAGGGACTGCGACCCGCAGACCATCGCCAGGCTCTCGCTCGATGATCTGATCCGCCTGGGACCGGAATGGGTGGAGCGATATCCTCTGACGGTGGCGGGGAGTTTCAAGCGTGAGATGGAGGAGGGGGACTGGCTTACGATCGTGACCGCGCTCGCCGACGATTTTCGCGCGTCGGATATCGTGCCGCAGGGGAGGGAGCGGACCATCTTCCAGGCCAATCTCGACTCGCTCGTAGAGGAGTTCGAGCGGGTGGCCGCCAGCCCCGATTACGCGATCCGGATGCGCAATGCCGAGGGGGTCAGGCTTGGGCGGTTCGATATCATCCCGGATGACGAGGAGCCGCAGTATCATCTGTTCAATGCCTCCGCCGGGCGCCTTACGTTCGATGCGGGCACACCGCCCGGAATCCGGCGCGATCTCTGCTGGAGGGCCGTTACGCTGGAGCGTCTGCTGAACGCCTACGGCGCCACCGCACGGCAGCGGGCGCTGAACGAGCTGAACCGGCTGGTGGGGCTCTGGAACAATTTCAACAACAACAGCTATTCGCAATATCCGTGGGAGCTGTTCATCAACGGGCTGTCGAAGCCCGGTCCGGGGGATATGATGCCGCCCCGGCGCCAGTGGGTGGTGCTGCATCCCAATATCGGCGTGGAGGTAACCGGGCCGATCCGGGAATGGCGGCGGCTCGATGTGGTTACCCTGGAGCCGGTGGGCATCCTCTTGTATAATGATGCGCGCACCAATTACTGGGGCGCATCCGTGGTGGCGACGCTCCCGACCGACGGCGGGCCGGGCGCCGGGCTGCTGCTGCATCTGAACAGGAGCGCGCGCCTCGGATATGTGTATCATGCCGGGAACGATGCCAGGGATGATCTGCACGGCATCGTCGCGTCGATCGATCTGTACGGGCTCCTTGCGGGAGTGCCGCAGGCCCTGGAAACCGCCCGGCAGCGGGCCATGGATGCCCGCCTGGCGATGGATTCCACGTTCAATTCTCCCGGCCGATAGCGCAGAGATCCTCTTTCGAAGCCCTTACTCTCCAACCTGTAGTTCATGAAACGAGCAGTTGCCTTTCCCATTCTCGCGCTTCTTGTGATCGCCACGGTGGCGGTTGCCAACTATGCGGTCTACCAGGCCGGTGTCGCATGGTTCGTGCAGCAGCCGTCGCTCTTCGTGGTGCTGCGGAACGTGCTGGCCGTGACGCTGGTGCTGGGGCTCGGGTGGGGGTTGCTTCCCTCGGAGGGAAGGACCCGGAGCGCGGAGTCGTTCCTTCTGGTGGCGGCCACGCTCTTCGGCATCGGCCTGGCGGTGCAGTTCCGTCTGGGACATGATGCGCCGCGCCAGCTTTCGAACAACGAGATCGTGGCGGTGCGCGATTCGGTGGCCGCGTCCATGCCGGGCGCTTCCGAGCTGGAGGTGGGGCGGGCCACCAGCACGCTGGTGCGGCGCAGAAACGGGGTGCTGCGGCGGGAGTTCGAGGCATCGCGTATCGATACGCGCCTGGCGCGCTCGCTGGAGCGTGCCTATGGCCCGACGCCGGAAACGCGCCAGATCCTGGATGCCCGCGAGGAGGCGCCGAGCGATAATCCTCTGTTCCGGTTTCTTCCCGTCCTTGCCGCCGTGGCAACGATCGGCGCGGTGGCGCGGTTCAATCTCGCGGTGATTCTCTCGGCGCGGTGGCGGCTGATCGGCTTCTACGGCAGCATCGCCATCTGCCTGATGACCCTGATCTATCTCCTGTCGGCCGGTGGCGTGCGCGGCGCCAACTTCGCGCCGCAGGAGCTTCTGAAGCTCTCGCTGCCGGTTGCCTGGGCGGGGCTGCTGATCCATTACCGCGGGGCGTTCCGGACCGAGACGCGCGAGCGTTTCACCCGCTCGCCGTTCGTGCTCTGGCTCTATATCCTGCTGCTCCTCTCGTCGCCTCTGATCGTCTTCATCCTCGTGCGGGATTTCGGGCAGTTCCTGGTTATCAGCGTGGCGCAGACTCTGCTGCTTGCGTATTTCACCCGGAGCGCTCTGTATGTGGTGCTCTTCCTGGCCGGGACGCTGGCCTCCTCGGCGATACTTCTGGGGAGCGCCTTCTTTGCCGGGAACGCGCTCTGGGTGGTGCTGGGCATAGTGATAACGGCGGTGCTGGTGATAGGCGCGCTGGAGCGGTTCCGCCGCCGCGATGTGCTCTGGACATCGGCGTCGCTGGTGCTGGCCGGCTATGTGGCTATAGCATTCCTGGCGGTGCAGATCCCCTTTATCGCCCGGATGCTCTCCACTCCGCGCGAACGGTTCTTCCTCTGGGCCGATCTGTATGCGCGGCATGGCAACGCCGGCTGGTGGGACAGGGCGCGGCAGATCGTGGAGTCGCTCTATTCCTTCGATGCCGGCGGGCTGCTGGGGCATGGGCTCGGGTATGGCACCCCGTTTCTGATTCCGAAAGCATCGTCCGATTTCATCTTCGCTGCAATCGGCGAGGAGCTTGGTTTCGCCGGCGCGGCGATGGTGATCCTTTCGTTCGCCGCATTTACCGCCATCGGGTTGCGGATCGCAAAACATCTCGGCGGCGATTCGTTCGCGGGGCTGGTCGTGGCCGGCTATACGCTTCTTATCGCCGCACAGGCGTTCGTGCATATCTCCGGCACCATGAATATCCTGCCGATGACCGGCATCACGCTGCCGCTGGTCTCCAGCGGTATGAGCTCCCTTGTGGTCTCCTGGGGAATGGTGGGCATCATCATCGGTCTGTCCGCACGCGAGGCCAATGCGGGGGAGAGGCTGGTGATAGTGAGCAGATAGTGATTACAAGGCCATGGGCCGCTCCCGGCGAATTCCTCTCGCCATCCTGTAGCACCCGTACGCGAAGAACGGCGCGGCGAACACATCGATGCTGTAATGGCAGTGCTGCACCAGCACCAGCGTTCCCACGCCGATGGTACCGGCAAGGAAGAGCCCGCGCATCAGGCGGCCGTGGGCGGTAAGGAACAGAAGGAAAAGGGTGGAGGTATGCCCTGAGAAAAACAGATCGTGATGGAGGATATCGCCGGGGCCGAGTCCGGCCATCGGGTCGTACAGGGGGATCATGCCGGGAGGAGGGGAGAGGGGGGTGAGATAGAGCGCTACGATCCGCACGAGAATCAGCAGCGTGTAGCTGCGGAGCGCCAGCAGAAGCGATCCGGGGTGTACCAGAAGCGAATAGATCGCCAGGATGATCGCGCCGTAGATGATCGCGAACACGGCCGTGGAGACATCGGCGGTCGGGAGCAGGTCGAGCAGGGGATCGTTCAGGATGGTGCCGGGACGGGACTCGTTGTAGGCCAGATAGCGGCTGTAGACCACCAGCGCGGCCACCAGCAGCACCACCGTCAGCACAAGCTCCGCCAGGAGCCGCCGGTCGTTCCAGCGATGATACCACCGCATCTTCTTCAGGTTCTCTTCCGCGTCTCCCTGTACATGGCTCATGTGCGTTATGCTGTTTCGGTCAGTGTATGGTTGGAGCGCCGCACTCTCTACCGCCCGATTTTTCGTACGTGCGCCGCATAGAATGTGCTCTCTCCCAGAAGGCCCGCCAGAGCCGTATCGAACCGGCCATTGCCGGCGCCCGGCACGCTCGCGCTGGTCACCTGGTAGCGTTCGCGCGGGAGGAGCTTTTCGATGAAGGGAAGCCCCGGAGAATAGATGAATGAGCCTCCCGGTTTCAACGCGCCGAGAATCTCCATGTAGCGCGCCGCATATCTTCCGATCTCATCGCTCTCTTTCAGATGATGATGGAGAAAATGGTGGGAAAATGCCATGTGGGAAATAATCGTTCCCCATAGCTCCTCTCCCAGCGGGAAGGTGAGCCAGTCGTTGCGGAAGAGATATTCCGCATCCGGCGCAAACCGGTCGATGCCGAATGCCTGGAGTCCGCGCGAGCGCAGGTGCCGTACCAGGGTCGCCTCCTCGCCGCAGCCGATGTCGAGCACCGGACAGAGTATGCGTTCGCGGCCGAGATGGAGAACTCCTGTTTGCAGCGCTGCGGAATATTCGCTGCAATGGGGTCCCTCTCCCCGTAAGGTGGCCGTGCCGATATCCAGCGAGAGCACGAACGCCCGCAGGTTCAGGCGGTGCCCGGCCAGAAACCCGGCGGCATCATCGCCGAGACGGGAATCGTGGCGCCGGGCACTGCTTCCGGCGCCCAGCATGGAGTGGAACGAGCGGAGGAACCGGACGTACAGAGCGTTCAGATCGTGCTGGTTGGCGGCGGAGAGAGCCAGGAACTGATCGTTGTTCTTCAGGTAACGGCGGGCGTTGTACGAGAGAAACCCGATGATCGGATGGGTCCCGATTCCGCCGCCGATCTCCTCCAGCCATCTTCCGGTGATCGCGCGTATTCTGGCCCGATGTTCCGCCAGCAGGTTCAGGAACGTCTCCGGCAACTCCACGAACTCTCCGGCATCGGAGAACAGATCGGGGATCGATGTGGGTGTGAAACGGTCGAACCGTTTCCGGGCGAAGCCTGTCAGCTCCCCTGCAAGAACGGGTGCGGAGATCGATATCATGATAGAGGGTTCAGAGATTCCTTTCTGCAACGATGGGGGAAAGAGCGTGATACGGGAACTCGATAACGTCGCCTGCCAGCATCCCACACCATGCTGCCGTAACATTGTACGCCGGTTCCATCACAACCTTCCGGCCAGGCTCGATACCACGGTCACAAGCTCCGAGGGCTCGGCCGGTTTCGAGAGATGGAGCTGGTAGCCGGCGCGAATGGCGCGGGAGCGATCCTCCGAGCGTGCAAAGGCGGTAAGCGCCAGCGCCGGGATGTTCCCTCCCTGATCGACCGGACGGGAACGGAGTGCGCGTATGAACTGGTATCCATCCATCCCCGGCATGCCGATATCGCTCACGATCACATCCGGTCTGGTCTCGGCGATCAATTCCAGCGCCTCCAGCGCAGAGGGGGCGATCATGACGGTGGCGGCGCTTTCGTGGAGCACGCGCCTGACGATCTCGCGCCCATCCACATCGTCGTCCACCACCAGCACCAGCACTCCCGCCAGCGAGAGCGGCTCGTAGTCGGCCTCGGCGCCCCGGTGCGTTTTCGGATGGGTGCGCCCGGCATCGCCGCTCTCGGAGGAGAGGGGAACCACCGGCAGAGAGATGATGAATGTGGTGCCGCTCCCCAGTCCGGGACTTTTGGCGCGGATGGAGCCGCCGTGCATCTCCACCAGACTTTTGGAGATGGCGAGGCCGAGCCCCAGCCCTCCATGACGCCGGGTGGTAGAGGAATCGGCCTGATGGAACCGCTCGAAGATATGGGGGAGATGTTCCGGTGCGATTCCCTCGCCGGTATCGGCCACCGACATTTCGATATGGGAGTTCACACGCTCCAGCAGGATCTGCACGCGCCCTCCCTTGGGGGTGAACTTCACCGCGTTCGACAGGAGATTCCAGATGATCTGCTGGAGCCTGCTGGGGTCCCCCGCGATAGGGCCGGCCAGGGGGTCGACGATCTTCTGGAGCCGTATCTCCTTTGCCTCGGCGGCCGGGCGCACGCTCTCCAGCGATGCGTCGATGATCTCCGGAAGGTTCACCCGCTGTACATCCAGGCGGAGCTTGCCGGAGATGATCCTGCTCATGTCGAGCAGATCTTCCACGATCTGCGTCTGAATCCGGACGTTGCGATGGATCACCTCCAGGCCGGTCTGCATATCCTCCTGGCTCAGCCCTCCCATGCGCATCAGCTCCGACCATCCGAACATGGCATTCAGCGGGGTGCGAAGCTCGTGCGAGACGGTGGAGAGAAACTCATCCTTCAGCCGGTTCAGCCGCTCGGCTTCGGTGCGTGCGGCGCGCTCGCTGGCGAGGATCTGTTCCCGTTCCTGCTGGAGCTGCTGCGCGTCGGTGATATCGGTGTTGGTGCCGAACCACCGCACCACATCGCCACGGTCGTCGCGTACCGGTATCATCCGGGTGAGGAACTGCCGGAACTCGCCATGGGCGCCGCGAAGGGGAATCACCATGTCGAACAGTTCGCCGGTGGCTATCGAGATATCCCAGCGCCGTATCACCTCCGGCATCACTTCCGGATCGTATGCGGTTTCCCAGTTCCCCTCCGGGTTCTCCTCCTCGGATGTCCCCATGTAATCGTACCAGCGGCGGTTGTACCAGAAGATTCGCCCGTCCGGCTGGGCCATCCATGCCATCTGGGGGATGGAGTCGGCAAGAGTGCGGAACTGCCGTTCGCTCTCGTGCAGATTTCTGATGGCGCGGGCGCGCTCTATCGATTCCCAGCAGCGCTCCGCCACCAGGCGCAGCATCTCCACCTCGCTCTCGGTCCAGCGCCGGGGGGTGCGCATATGCACGGCCATGCATGCGATGAACTTCCCCTCCTTGTGCAGGGGCATGCAGATCACGGCCTGGATACCGGTAAGCCGGTAGGCGCTCAGGTCATCCTCCTCCGGCAGCTCTTGGTCCACATCGGCCACCACGTAGGGGAGCCCCTCGCGCATCAGCCGGAGAACCCTGGCGCCGAAATCGGACATCGCATAATAACCCACGATGCTCTGAACGCCGGGGGCGTTGTAATCGCCGGTCAGGAGGAAGTGATTCTCATCCGGTTCCACCTCGGCATAGGCGCAGCGGTCCACCTCGAGATATTCCCCCAGGAGCCGTGCCGATGCGGCTATGATCTGTTCCGGATCGCTCAGGCGGCGGGTCTGGTCGTTGAGCGCCACCAGAAAATTCGCCTGGCTTTCGCTCTGGCGCAGCATCTGCTCGGCGCGTTTGTTCTCGGTGATATCCCGGAGAAACCCGGCGAACTGCATCTCATCCCCCGCCACGATGCTGGTGATGGTAAGTTCGGCCGGGAAGGAGGCGCCATTGCTTCGCATGGCCGGCAGTTGCAGGCGGCTGCCGAGCGCGGGGCTTCCGCCGCCTGCCAGGTAGCGCTGTATCTCCTGCTGGCGGGCCTCCCGGAATTCGGGGGGGATGATGAGCTCCCATATCGTTCTGCCCAGCACCTCCTCGCGCCGGTAGCCGAAGATCCGCTCGGCTGCGGGATTCCATTCCATCACATTGCTGGCGGCATCCACCATGATGACGGCATCCAGCGCGGCATCCAGAATGCCGGCACGAAATGCCTCGCTGCGCCGCAGTGCCGCCTCCGCCTCGCGCCGCCTGCTGAAATCGAGCAGGAAGATGGAGAGACCCTCGGCCGTGGGGAAGATGTGGGTGTCGAAGATATCCGATGGGGATACGGCCGTTGGAGCGCCGGCGGCCTCGAAGTCGATCCTGATCCTTTCGGCCATCGCGCGGCGGTAGTTGGCCTCGGTCTCCGTGCCGATCAGTTCCGGGCTCAGCTCCCAGAGGTTCCTGCCGATCATGCTTTCCACCGGAGCGTTCCCATAGCGTTGCATGAAGCCGTTGATATAGGTGATGCGCCAGTCGCGATCGAGCGTGAAAAAACCGACGTCGATGCTATCGAGCACCATATAGAGGACTCGGGCACGTTCCAGATCGGTGTTGTTCAGGGGAAGCTCAGAGGGGTTGTTCACTGCATCTCCACTGTTGATCCATTGATCCATGCTGAAAGCGCTCCCTCCATAGGGGAGTGTCCATGACGGGGCCGGCGGGCATAGCGTATAACGTGCGATACCGCCTGGGGAAGGTGCGGGACTACAAAGATCACGCCGTAATGGTATGATGCCCGGCGCACCGGGGCCGATCGGTATGCCATACCGTATGATGGTTGCCGGCGGGAGGGGGGGGATGCCGGGTTCGGAAGCTATGCGCAACGGGGGATGAGGTGGCCTGGGCTCCTCCTGCCGGATCTCTATGGCAGCGCGCTTTTCTCTTCCATCGCGTTGCAGGGGGAGAGAACGAAATGGGGAGCGATGCGGTCTCCCGGTGCCGCCGCATCGTTTCTGCGGCAACCGGGACTGGTGTGGAACAGTGGCCTATCCCTGAGCGGCGGGGATGCGGGCCGCCGCGCCCGCCGGGTCCGGCACGTGCAGCGACGGCTGTTCCCGCTGGGGCGAGCCTGCCAGGAGCAGATCCAGCTGCACGCCGAACAGGAGCATCGCCAGCACCAGGTGCGCCGGCTGGGCCACGGCCGGCATGCCGAACCACGCCAGGATGATACCGGTTCCGGCGCTCACCAGGATGGTCAGCGCAAGGGTCATCTCCTTGCGGCGGATTCTGCCGACAGCCCCGTCCTCGCGGCGGAGGCGCCGCAGGATGATACCATTGACCAGGAGCAGAACGATGGCGAACGAACGGTGGATCTTGAAGATCGCTCCGAGCTGGTCCAGCCAGAGGGCGCGGTTCTGCTCTCCCATCAGCTCCGATATCAGGTCCACATCCTCCCGCACCTGCGTGCCGAGCACCGTCTGGATGAGGGTAAGGGCCAGGGCCAGATAGAGGAGACGGCGGGTGGTTTTGGAAAAGATGATGGTCTCCCCGGCGCCGAGCGGCGAGAGACGGCGTACGATCCAGAGCACGAGCCCCACGATCACCAGCGCCACCAGCATATGCGTGGTGATCTTCACCGGCGCCAGGTTGGACTCCACCACCAGCGCCCCCAGCCAAGCCTCGAAGCCGATCAGCAGGAGCGCCGCGATCGATGCGGTGGCAACCACGCGGTCGCTCCGCCAGTATCGCAAGGACATCACGGTCAGCACCAGCGCGGCAACTCCCAGCAGCGCCCCCATCAGGCGGTTGATATACTCGGTCCAGGTATGCGCGGCATTGAACACCGCGTAATCATGTTTGGTATACTTCTCCCAGTCGGCCGGGTTTACCTCCCTGCCGGCCACCAGTTCATGCTTCGCCTTCCAGAGAGCGTTCTGCCAGATGATGAAGTGGCCCGCCTTGAAGTGGCGTCCCCCCTCGTACTGGAGTTCGGAGATATGGGTGGGGGGGATGTAATGGCCGAAGCATTTGGGCCAGTCCGGGCAGCCCATGCCGGCGCCGGTGGAACGGACGATGCTGCCGGCCAGGATGACCGCGTAAACGAGTACGAGCGTGACGACTGCCGCGCGGCGGGTGCTGGAGCTGGAGTTAGTACGCATTGGGGGCACACCTCGGATAAGGCCCCGAACCTAGCGAATCCCCTGCGGCCATGCAAGACGGCTTACAGAGCGATGCAGGTGGAGAGAATTTTCGATTCTCGATTTGCGATTTTGGATTTTCGATTGGGGAAGAGATTGACGTGACGATTGTCGATTGCCGATTTACAATCGGGGATTGGGATTGGGATTGGGAGAGGGGGTAGCGATTGGGTCAACCAGCGAATGGAAAAGAAGAGCCCGGTCCCATTCGCGCAGATTTCATGATAGCTCCTATGATTCCAGCACTGCTGTGCCCTGCCCCCCCACCAAGATTCGCGCAGATTCGTGGCTAGGGATGGAGAAGAAGAACCTGACTCCATTCGCGAAGATTTCATGATAGCCCCTATGATCCCAGCACTGCTGTGCCCTGCCCCCCCCACCAAGATTCGCGCAGATTCGTGGATACATGGAAAGAACATCCTGGTCCCATTCGCGCAGATTTCATGATAACCGCCACGATCCCACCAATGCTGTGCTCTACCCCCCATCAAGATTCGCGCAGATTCGTGGTTGTGAATGGACATGAAACGTGGTTTATTCCTCCCGCATCCAGGAACCGGCCGGTGCGATACATCCGGCCGCGGACCATACACGCCAACCTATCGATCCATGAACGGCAGATATCCCATTATCCCCGGAAGAGGGCTTGTATCGGAAGGTGGCATCGCGCAGCGACTGGACTACCTGGCCCGCAACGTGGTTCCGCTTCGCGAGATCCCGAACACGACGCTCCTGCCGGAGCAGATCCGCAATACCATCGAATCGTTCGTCGGCACCACGGAAGTGCCGCTCGGACTGGTGGGCCCGCTTCTGTTCAATCATGAGGGGAGCGCCGAGGAGGTCTATACCGTGGCCGGCACGCTGGAGGGGGCTCTGATCGCCAGCATGAACCGGGGGGCGAAAGGGGTGAGTCTGAGCGGCGGCTTTACCGCCCATGTGCTGCATCAGAAGATGATCCGCACGCCGATGTTCATCTTCGGGAATCTGGGGGAGAGCGTGCTGTTCAAGGAATGGGTCGATGGGCACTTCGCCGAGATACGGGCGGTTGCCGAGCGCCATTCCAATCATGCACGGCTCATCTCCCTTGCCGCATTCGTGGTGGGGAAGAGCGCCCATGTGAAATTCGTCTATACCACCGGGGATGCCACGGGGCAGAACATGACCACCAGCTGCACCTGGCACGCCAAGCTCTGGATGCAGAAGGAGTTCGAATCCGAGACCGGAAGAGAGATAGCGCGCTG